>CAYWDL010000280.1:0-2729 GCA_964457015.1 uncultured Roseburia sp.
CTGCTGCAAAATGTACTACTCTGTCGATATCATTTTCTTCAAAAATCTTCATAATGGCTTCCTTATCGCAGATATCAGCCTTTACGAATGTGTAATTATCTCTATCCTCTACAGCCTTCAAGTTTTCAAGATTACCTGCATAAGTAAGCTTGTCCACGTTGATGATTCTGATTTCGTTATCATACTTCTTAAACATATAATGAATGTAATTTGAACCGATAAATCCGGCACCACCTGTTACTAAATAAGTTCTCATAATTTTATTCCTTTCAAAAATAAATTTTATATCCATTACAAAATAAACTATTAATCATATTTTGTCAAATGGTCTTTTAATTATTTAACAACCACTGCATATATTCAGCAATTGCTTCCTTCCAATCTTCAGCTACATAGCCTGTATTAAGCTTTAACATATAATTGTCAAGCACCGAATATGCAGGTCTCTTTGCTGATTCAGGATGCTGGCTTGCATACTCTTCTGATGTAATATGCTTAACCTTTGTTGACTTTCCGGCAAGTCTGAATATTTCTTCCGTAAAATCAGCCCAGCTGCACATTCCTTCACATGTACCATGGTATGTTCCATAGTTATCTGTAAAGAGAAGATTGTTAATAATTCCTGCCAAAACCTTTGTACTTGTAGGCGAACCAATCTGGTCACCTACAACAGATATCTCATCATAAGTCTCTGAAAGTCTCATCATTGTTTTTACAAAGTTCTTACCATCTCCATACAACCATGCAGTTCTGATAATAAAGTATTTATCAGCAAAGTCCTTAACAAACTTTTCACCTTCAAGCTTTGTCTTTCCATACATTCCCTGAGGCGCAGTTTCATCAAACTCAATATATGGCTTTGTACCATTTCCGGCAAACACATAATCTGTAGAAATCTGTACCATCTTTGCTCCAACGGCAGTTGCTGCAATACTTAAATTTCTTGGGCCAATTGCGTTAATCTTATATGCGTTGTCCACATCTGTTTCGCAAAGGTCAACTGCTGTATGTGCCGCACAGTTTATAATAGCATACGGCTTAACATCCTGTACCATCTTCATTACTTCTGCTGAATTTGTAATATCAAGAGGTGTAATCCCTTCCATCTCAAATACATCTGTTTTCACAAGCTCGATTTCTGAATTATCCTTATAAAATTCGCTTATCGCCCTTCCTAACTGACCGTTGGAACCAGTAACTAAGATTTTCTTCATAATTTCCTCCACATCTGAATCTTTCTTTTATAAAATATTACGCCAATCTGTTCAATGCACTAAATATTGCTCTAACTGACGCTCTTGTTATATTTGTACTCTGGCCCACGCCGTATGTTGCCTTGCCTGAATCAAGGTCCATAACACCAACATAAGCTGCAGCCTTGGCATTTGAGCCTTCGCCCAAAGCATGCTGTGTATAATCATATATCTTAAAGTTAACACCTGTCTTGTCGTGAATACACTTCTTAACAGCATCTACAGGACCATTACCTACGCCTTCAACGTAGAAATCCTCGCCCTTATACTCGAATGTAAGCTTAACAAGTGTGTCGCCATTCTGATTATCCTCATCAACATCCTGTATCTTGCAGCTTATCAAAGTAAATGGATATTCTCTGTCAGTCTTGTATGTTAAGTACTGCTCTGTGAACTTATCCATAATTGTATCCGGAGATACTTCACCCTGTGCTTCTGCGATAACCTGAATAACATCAGCAAATTCCTTATGCATTCCCTTTGGAAGCTTATATCCAAAGTATGTATCCATAACGAATGCCACGCCACCCTTACCTGACTGGCTGTTAATACGAACGATTGGTTCATAATCTCTGCCCACATCTGAAGGGTCGATTGGAAGATAAGGAACCTCCCAGTATGGATTGTTTCTTTCCTTCATAGCCTTTACACCCTTGTTGATTGCATCCTGGTGCGAGCCTGAGAACGCTGTAAACACAAGCTTACCTGCATATGGATGTCTCATACCAACCTCCATCTTACAGCATCTTTCGTATACTTCTATAATTTCATTGATATTTTCTAAGTTAAGCTCAGGATTGATACCCTGTGAGAACATATTATATGCAAGTGTTAAAATATCAACATTACCTGTTCTCTCACCATTTCCGAACAATGTACCCTCAACTCTGTCAGCACCTGCAAGCATTGCAAGCTCTGCACAAGCCACGCCCGTACCTCTGTCATTGTGAGGATGCACACTTAAGATAATGCTTTCTCTATTATCAAGATTCTTACTCATCCATTCAATTGTATCAGCATAAGCATTTGGTGTTGTCATTTCAACCGTTGCCGGAAGATTGAAAATCATCTTCTTGTCCGGTGTTGGCTGCCACTCATTTGACACTGCATTACATACCTCAAGAGCATACTCAACCTCTGTACCCGTGAAGCTTTCAGGTGAATACTCAAGAATGAGCTCGCCATCAAACTGGTCAATGTATTTCTTAACCATACGAGTTCCCTCGATAGCAATCTGCTTGATTTCTTCCTTACTCTTGCCAAATACTACATCTCTCTGAAGAACAGATGTAGAATTGTAGATATGTACAACAGCCTTCTTGATGCCCTGTAATGCCTCAAATGTTCTTTCAATAAGATGCTCACGGCACTGTACTAATACCTGAATGACAACATCATCAGGAATTAACTTTCTATCAACAAGCTGTCTCAAGAAATCAAATTCAATCTGGGAAGCCGCCGGGAAACCAACCTCGA
>CAYWDL010000281.1:0-2727 GCA_964457015.1 uncultured Roseburia sp.
ATAAATTAAATTTAATTAATAATCAAGGTTGCATTTAAAGAAAAAAACTGATACTATAACTATCAGTAAAAATGCGCACTGAAATGGTATATAGTGAAAGGTGAAGGATATATATGAGTTCATATACAGGCTTTGCGGAATTGTACGATTTATTTATGGATAATATTGAGTATGATTTTTGGAGTGAATATATAATTGAATTATTGAGAGATTATGATATAAATGATGGGATAGTTCTTGATATGGGCTGTGGGACCGGTAATATCACAGAACGCCTGTCTGATGCCGGATATGATATGATAGGCATTGATAATTCTTACGAAATGCTTGGGATTGCCATGGAAAAGCGGGAGAAAAGTGGTCGTGAAGGAATACTGTACCTGTGCCAGGATATGAGAGAATTTGAGTTGTATGGAACTGTGAGGGCAGTTGTGTCGGTGTGTGATTCTATGAACTATATTTTGGAATATGAAGATTTAGTTACAGTATTTAAGCTGGTTAATAATTATTTGGACCCGGGCGGTATATTTGTATTTGATTTGAAAACAAATGCATATTTTACAAAGCTTGGTGATAATACCATTGCTGAAAATCGTGATGAAGGAAGCTTTATTTGGGAAAATAATTATTATGAGGATGAGAAGATAAATGAGTATCTTCTTACCATATTTGCAAAGCGTGAAGAGTATATGTATGAGAAAATGGAAGAATTTCATCAGCAGAGGGCTTACGGGCTGGAAGAGATAAAACAGGCAATAGAAGAGGCCGGAATGGAATTCGTATGCTCTTATAACGCATTTACAAGGGATGCAGTAAGTGAGCAAAACGACAGAATATATGTTATTGCAAGAGAAAAAGGCAAGAGTATTTAAGTGAGGTAGAGTGAAATGAGCGATTATATTATCAGAGCTATGGCGGCAAATGGTCAGATTAGAGCATTTGCGGCTACAACAAAGGAATTGACAGAGAAAGCAAGGCAAATACATAATACAAGCCCTGTTGCTACAGCTGCCCTTGGCAGGCTTTTGTGTGCGGGTGCAATGATGGGTGTTACGATGAAAGGGGAAAATGATTTGACAACTCTTTCCATAAAGGGTGATGGCCCTCTTGGAGGATTGACGGTTACAGCTGATTCAAAGGGTGGCGTAAAGGGCTATGTGAACAATCCGTCGTTTGTTAATCCTGCGAATTTCTACGGTAAGTTTGATGTGGGTGGCGCCATTGGTTATGGTACTCTTACTGTTATAAAGGATATCGGATTGAAGGAGCCTTATTCAGGTCAGGTTGGACTTATGACTGGTGAAATTGCTGAGGACCTTACATATTATTTTGCTACAAGTGAGCAGATTCCTACATCAGTGGGGCTTGGTGTACTTATGAATAAGGAGAATACAGTAAGACAGGCCGGCGGATTTATTATTCAGCTTATGCCATTTGCGGATGACGAAGTTATTAATAAGCTGGAAGCGAAGATTAACAATATAAGCTCAGTTACAACCATGCTTGATGAGGGTATGTCTCCAGAGGATATTCTTACATATATTTTGGGTGATATGGGACTTGAAATAACGGACAATACTGCTGTTGAATATCGTTGCAGCTGTAGCAGGGAAAGGGTTAGAAAGGCCATTGTCAGCATAGGTAAAAAGGATATTCAGGAAATGATAAATGACAATAAGCCCATTGAAGTTAACTGCCATTTCTGTAATACAAACTATGAATTTAGCGTTGATGAGTTAAAAAAGATGCTTTACTAAAGCTTTATTAAAATAAATTCAGAAAGTACTTTATTTCTTTTCCATTTTGTGGTATTATTCTTATACAAGTATGATTGTGATAGGAGGTATGGATGAAGCTAAAGAATATAGTATTGGTTATTATTGTTGTGGTTGTTGTAATAATATGTATTCTTGGTGCAGTTATCGGTTTTGGGTTAAATGATGAACCGAAGGATAATGAAAAGGCTTCTGTTAAGCTATCACAGGATTTGCCAGATAATGATGAGGATGATGCAGATATTTCCTCAGAGGAAACAACGGAAAATGTAACTGGGGAGTCCAAGAATGAAACCACAAGTCAGGAAACAACTTCTAAGCAGAAGGAAACGGAAGAAGAGACGACCACTACTAAGCAGAAAGAAACTGAAACGGAGACGACAACATCGGCTCAGAATTATGCCGAAGCTGATACAACAACAGCAGTTCAGGCAGAGAGGCTTGACAGATGGTCATATGAATATATGATGATTGACGGCAGGTCGGTATATTCTGAATATAACGTGAAGCTGATGGAGTTGTATGACAGCATCAATAAGGAGAGAATTAATGCTGGAAAGTCTGCACTGGCATTTGATGCTCAGATTAGTTATATTGCCTGTGCAAGGGCATCGTTGTTGGTTTACGAGGATGCTATTGAAGACAGCTCGAATACTAAATATTATGAGTTTATGAAAAACAGTGGAATTACATTTTCATTGGCTGCGGAGAATATAGCAGCAGGTCATGAAAGTGCCGGCCAGGTTGTATCAGGAAGTGATACAAGCTGGAAAACAAGTACAACTCACTATGATAATATGATTAGTGATAAGTATACAAAAGTGGGGGTGGGAGTAGATTACTCTGAGAGTATGGGTTATGTTTGGGTTGCAATATTTTCAAACTAGAATGGTAAAAGGAGAGAAAAAAATGACAAAAAAATTAAGAACAGATGACGTAAAGGATTTATTTG
>CAYWDL010000282.1:0-2718 GCA_964457015.1 uncultured Roseburia sp.
ACACTATCTTATTTTCTTCGAAACGTGTTGACATCAAATTGAACTAATGCTAATATAAAAATGTAAAGGTGCTACCGATAAACGGTTAGTCCGTTTTATATTGTAAGATAGCCGCTAGTAAGTAACGGGACTAGGCGGCTATTTGTGTGTCTTGCTATTACGACCAAACGAATAACCAAGACTGAAACAAGTTAAACACAAGCTTATTACAGCAATTAAGCCTTCGATTGATAACATATGCAAATCCTCCTATGTGATGATTTCTGTATGTACAGATTTCTATATAAACAGGAGGTCACAGTCCTCCTGGAGAAGGACAAACCGCTTACCGTTAATGATAGCACCTACTGACATTCTACCAAACAACCGTTCGATTATCAAGCGCTAATTCAAAATTTCCCATACAATTTCACCCGTAACCAACAAAAATCAATCTTCTATTCAAACTTTCTATCATACAGTAACGCTGCAATCAGTACCACAAAGCATGAACCTGCATTATGCACCAATGCTCCTGTCGTAGGTGTCAATATGCCAAGAACTGACAGAGCCACTGCTGTTAAATTAATAATCATCGACAATGAAATATTGCTTTCATCACAGAATAATGACATTTTCTTAAGCTATTTCAAGAGCAATTTGAAGAGACTGATAATATCACAATACGCAGAAAAAGGGCTAATAAAAAACAAGGAGCTCCCTGAGGATTTCCTTGTTAATCATAATTCAAATATCACTTGCCCATTTCATTGTGATTATCATTTGAGCCATCTGCGACATTTCGGTTCCTGAATCCATACTATTCTTTTGAATATATCGAAATGCCTCCTGCTCAGTCATATTATTCTTTTCCATTAAAAGCTTTTTTGCATCATTGATATAATTCTGTTCAACTTCACTTCTCTTCCTTGGCAGCGATTTATTTTTCTTTATCCTTCGTCGCTGATTGGCAAGCAAGTTCTCCACAGCATTACACAAATCTATTGCTCTAAATGGTAATGCAACTGTTTTAATCTCAATCGGACACGTAGCTATAGTTGTAGGCGTTGCCAGCAATATCATCTCGAAATTTTTCGGTAAATAATTATTTATCTCCGTGTAATGCATATCAGAAAACTTCTTAGTACATATAAGTACGCCATGTTCAAATCTGTTCACGGAGGATAAAATGCTTGCGCCTGTATTGCATATTGCAGATACTTCCAATCCACGCCTTCTCAAAATATCACAGATATTTTTTGCATCTTCTGTTTTGGGCAATGCAACAATAATACCACCCATATGTACCTCGTTTATAATCTATTTAAGTAATTTTTAACTTCCCAGTCTGTTACCTGTTGCATATACTCCAGACTTTCATTCTTCTTGGCTCGTGTAAAGAAATTAGCAAATTCTTCTCCCAAAACTTTTTTTACAAATTCACTCTTTTTAGCAAGACATGCCGCATCAAACAATGCTACCGGCAACTGTTTTACCTCTTCGTAGTCATAATTTGCACCTACCGGCTCATCCGGCTCAATTTTATTCTCAATTCCCTCAAGACCGGCAGCTATGCATAATGCAATTGCCAAATACGGATTAGCTGACGGGTCAGGGAATCTTACCTCCATCTTATTGTCCTCTGAAGGCCTGTTCCATATTTTTATAGCTGCGTTTTTATTCACCATGGACCACACTATATCTGTTGGTGCCTCATAACCTCTGACTAATCTTTTATATGAATTAATCAACGGATTGGTAAATACACATATTTCCTCAGCATATCTTAAAATACCTCCAACAAACCATCTTGCTTCATCCTTTAATTCTTTACTGTCATTTTCGAAATTAAATATATTCCTACTATCCTTGTAAACGGAGAAATTAAGGTGCATTCCGCTACCTTCAACGCCATTCTTTGGCTTAGGCATAAATGTTGCGTGCAGACCAAATCGTTTTGCAATTGAACGTACCGCATACTTTAATGTAACTATGGAATCAGCTATCTGTAAAGCTTCTCCTTCTTTAAAATCTATTTCGTGCTGCGCTGGTGCATTTTCATGATGAGACGCTTCTATTTCAAAGCCCATCTGCTCCAACGATAAAACAATCTCTCTTCTGGCATTTTCACCAAGGTCATTTGGACCAACAGACATATAACCTGCATTTTCATGAGTTATTGTCGTAGCTCTTCCGACCTCATCCGTATGAAATAAGAAAAACTCACATTCAGGATCAACATAGAACATATATCCCTTGCTATGAGCCTCATCCAACACTCTCTTCAAAACGGTTCGTGGACTCATACTGAATATATTACCATTCAAATCATAAACATCACATATTAACCTGGCAACCTTTCCCTGCTGAGGTCTCCAAGGCAATATAACAAATGTATCATAATCCGGATAAAGATACATCTCTTCTTCGCCCTCTCTGCAATTATCAAATATAGAAGATGCATCAAATATAAATTTATTATCCAATGCCTTTTCAACATGATTTGCAGGTATGGCAACATTTTTCAAATAACCAAATGTATCAGTAAACTGCAATCTTACAAAGACTATGTCTTCTTTTTCAATTGTTTCTAAAATTTCCTCTTTTGTCATAAAATTAACTCCATTTCCCTTTTAATGTTTTGTTTTCCTTTTTTAATCCCTTCGTTACATTCTACAATAAGAATGTCCATAATGTAAATATTATAACCCTAAAAAATATTATAACCTCCAAATAATT
>CAYWDL010000283.1:0-2692 GCA_964457015.1 uncultured Roseburia sp.
GGTAATCTTACATTAGATGAGATTTTGAATCCAAAGGGATGGATACTGGTTGGTTTCCTTATGGATCCAAGAACAGGCCTTGGACGTTTTAGAAATTTCACTATTTCTAATTATCAGTTGATGGAACAGCTCATTGATGCTTGTAGAACTATGTCTACAGAGGAAATTTTAAATCTTCCGGATGTTGTTGAACGTATTGAGGTATACAGTGAGCAGACCGAGAAGTTTAAAGAGATGGTCAAGGCTCATACAAGAGTGGAAAAGGACGTAATCATCTCGGATTTGAGAGGCGTTGACCCGATTTATACTGGCAACAGATTTATGATTTACAGCTTATATCCTGAACAAAATATTTCAGTATGGATTGTAAATGGTAAAGGTGGAGCAGGCTGTTCTGCGGCAGTTGGTTATAGTATACTGAACAGAACATCTAATGTTGACGTAGGCAAGCTTATGCTTAAGTACGGCGGTGGTGGTCACAAGGCTGTTGGTACATGCCAGTTTAGTGATGAAACTATGGATGAACAGTTACCAAAATTAATTGATGAGATCGTAAATTACAATGAGTAGAGACAGAAAAAAAAGAATAAATTCTAATAAAGACCTCATAGCAGTGCTTTTTATATTTGCAGTAATGATTCTCGTGGCTATAGGATTGACTATGTGTGGAAGGGACGAGATTGAGGTAGGCAGATTTAAGAATGGCTCTAATTATGAGGAGAAGGAAAAAGATAATAGTGGAGAGATAGTCGTTATGACAGCAGCGGGCGTGGCTGCTGTCATAGTGATTTGTTTTGCTATAAAAAAGGCAAAGGATAATGAACGCCGTAAAAAAGCTATTCGTGAGCATAATGAACGTATTGAAGAACAGAAGCGTATCGAAGAAGCAAGAGAGCGAGTGAGACAGGCCAGATTGCAGGAAATGATAGATGCGGGAGTCAGACAGTTGACTGATAAAAATTCAAGACGTAACACAGTTATGAGAGATGGAAGTACTCAGCGTCGCAGATGGGACGATGGATTTGACAGCTATGATATGAATGATAAGAGACTTGATTCATATTACAGAAATAAGTACGATGATTTACTGGATGATGACTTATACGATGGTTTGTATGATGAATTGGATGATGAAACACAGCAAAATGATGAAACAACAGGTTTGTTGGGAATGCTTAAGGCTGGGATTGCAAATTTGAGTACATATTGGTGGATTGTTGTGGCTGTAGTTGCATTTGCTATCATTGGCGGCGTCATTATTATGATTTTTGTTTTGTAGGAGTAGAACGAATGGTTACTATAAATAATATTGAATTTGGCACAGGTATTCCAAAGGTTTGTGTTCCAATAGTTGAAAAAAATGAAAAAAGTATATTAGATGAAGCTTCTCGAATAGGTAAGGTTTCATGTGAGGTTGTGGAATGGAGAATTGATTTTTTCGATGAGGTTTATGATTTTGACAGAGTTGTTGAGGTGTCAAGAAAACTGAAGACAACATTGGGTAATGAAAAGGTGCTTTTGGTTACATTCAGGACAAGAGCAGAAGGTGGACAGAAGGATATTACACCAGAACTGTATCAGGTGATGTTGGAAAAGGTTATTGAAAGCAAGAATGCGGACTTGGTTGATGTTGAGTTGTTTATAGGGGATGAGATATTTGACAGACTGGTGCAAAAGGCAAAGGATAAGGGATGCCATATTATTGCTTCAAATCATGATTTTGGTAAGACTCCATCCAGTGAGGAAATTGTAAACAGACTTGTGAGGATGAAAGAAAAAGGTGCCGATATTTCTAAGATTGCGGTAATGCCTAATTGTATGGCAGATGTGGCAGAACTTTTGAGAGCAACAGCAATTATGAAAGATCAGCATAGCGACATTACAGTAGTGACAATGTCCATGGGAAGCATAGGAGTGATTTCTAGAGTTGCAGGTGAGGTATTTGGTTCGGCTATGACATTTGGAATTATTGATAAACCATCTGCTCCGGGACAGGTTGAGATTGGTAAGTTGCGTCAGGTTATGAAAAATATTAATGAACTATAAGGATAAAAGCTATGAAGAATAATATTTTGCTAATTGGATTTATGGGAACCGGGAAAAGTACAGTATCTAAGAAGCTTGCGTTTCTTACTAAATACAGGGAAGTGGACCTGGATGAATACATAGAGCGGCGAGAAGGAAAGACTATTAAAGAAATCTTTGCCGAAAGTGGTGAAGAGGGATTTAGAAGGTTGGAAACAATGTATCTTGAAAAAGTAGTATCTGGGAATGATGCTATTATTTCCTGCGGAGGAGGAACTGTTCTTAAGGAAGAAAATGTTGAGATAATGCGAAAAAACGGTACGGTGGTATTATTATCAGCAACACCGGAAACTATATATGAGAGAGTGAAGGACACAACGAACCGTCCGTTGCTCAATGGAAATATGAATGTAGAATATATAGCCGGGCTTTTAAAGAAGAGAGAAGAGTATTATTTAAGGGCTGCAGAGGTGATTGTTGAGACTGATGGTAAGGATGCTTCTGACATTGGAAGGGAAATTTTGGAGAAAATTAAAAAAAATAGTTGAAAAAAACCATATGGTATTATAGAATAATTGTAGTTTGTGCTCTGATGAAAGTTAGAGTATATATTTAAGGAGGAAAATTATGCTTACAGCAAGTGATTTTAGAAATGGTTTAACAATCG
>CAYWDL010000284.1:0-2653 GCA_964457015.1 uncultured Roseburia sp.
GCACACCCCAAAACAGAGAATAAGATTTGTCAGACTTGATAAAAGACAAAAATTAAACGCGGGAACATAAAGCATAAGAAATCTCACCAAATCACTCAAAAAAAGCTACTCCTAATAATCAATAAAAACTCGCATAATCATAAACTGTTATTAACGCCACATAAAAAAATTACTTTGCGAATTGAATATTTGCCATTATAGGGCTTGTTTTTTTAGTCTTTACAAGGTAAAATGGAGAAGTAGTATGCGTAATTTCTTGTAATATAAGCAAGGAGTGAAGCAAATGAATAAAACAAAAAAGTTTATAGAAGTATTATCAGTGATATTGTTGATGTTACCATTGATTCTTATGTCGTCCTGTACTGAAAGTGCTAAGAGTTCCCAGTTAGTGATTGAGACTTTAGAAGAGGAAGTTGAGACGTATGCCTTTGAAGAGTACGCAGAGATATGTGTATACGTGGTGGGAGAGGTTGTTAATCCCGGTGTATATACCCTAAAGGAAGGCTCGAGAGTATGTGATGTTATTGATGAGGCTGGAGGGTTTACTGAAAATGCAGCAAAGGAATACATTAATCTTGCAAGCAAGGTGTCAGATGGTGAAAAAATCATAGTCTATTCTGTTACGCAGATAAATGAAGGAGTAATGCTTGAAAGTCAGTCGTCATTGGTGAATATTAATACGGCAGATGCGGACAAGCTTATGACATTACCCGGAATAGGCGAAGCTCGTGCAAATGATATTATAAAATATCGTGAGAAGAATGGCAGATTTGAGACAATAGAGGATATTATGAAGGTGTCGGGAATAAAAGAAGCGGCATTTTCCAAAATAGAAGATTTAATAACAGTGAATTAGGAGAGAAAAAATGAATTACAAGGTATTGGTTGTGGATGATGAAAAACTTATTGTGAAAGGCATTAAATTCAGTCTGGAGCAGGATGATATGGAAGTGGATACTGCTTACGATGGAGAAGAAGCATTGCAGAAGGTTAAGGAGAATGAATATGACATAATTCTTCTTGATTTAATGCTGCCAAAGCTGAATGGATATGAGGTGTGTCAGCTGATTAGAGAATTTTCAGATATCCCGATTATTATGCTTACAGCAAAAGGTGCTGATATGGATAAGATATTGGGATTGGAATATGGGGCTGATGATTATATTACAAAGCCGTTTAATATCCTTGAGGTAAAAGCCAGAATCAAAGCAATTATTAGAAGAAATACCAAGAGTTCAATAAAGAAGGATGAAGGCAATGTGCTGATAAAGGGCGACCTGAAGATGGATATTGATGGCAGAAGATTGTTTATTTCAGGGGAAGAGGTTAATCTTACTGCCAAGGAATTTGATCTTTTGGAGCTACTCATACTGAATCCTAATAAAGTGTATAGTAGGGACAATCTTTTGAATACAATATGGGGATATGAGTATTCAAGTGATGCAAGAACAGTTGATGTTCATGTAAGAAGACTTCGTGAGAAGATTGAGCCAAATCCAAGTGAACCAAGATATGTTCATACAAAATGGGGCGTAGGATATTACTTTAAAGGATAGCGAAAATGAAGGAAAAAAAGAAATTTAAACTTCCTAAAACCTTGAGAAGTTTTAGATTGCTGGTAATTGTGGCAGTCATCGTGATGGGATTTATTCCCGTAATTCTTTTGAAGAATATTATGATGAGAGAATATAGATTGGAATTGGTAGATGACAGAATCAGCAAATTGAAAAATATTACCATAGTTTTAGAAAATGATATCAAAAAGGTTGATTTCCTTTCAACAAAGGAGACAAAGGATATTGAAGGATATGTCAGCCAGATAACAGGTGTGTATACAGGAAGAATAATGATTGTAGACAGTAACCTTAAGATTCTATATGATACATACAGAACAGATAATGGTAAGGTGTGTATCTATAAGGGTGTTGTCGAATGTATGCAGGGAGAGGACTATTGTCGGTATAGTAGCACTCAGGAAGATATAGAGATATGTGAAAAGGTTACAAAGAGTGATGGTAGTGTTGGTGTTATTTTGATGTCAGTTTCAACAAGCGATATTCATGACATTGTGGAAATGATAGATGAAAGAATTAACATAATTATAATAATTATATTTGCATTGGTATTGCTGGTTGCATTTATTATTTCCATTTATTCAACAAGACCATTTAAAAATTTCGAGAAGGCTATTGATGATATTAAGGCCGGCAATTTTGATGTTGATATTGAAACACAGGGATACTCAGAGCTTGACAGTATTGAGGAGGCCATCGAGCATTTGTTTCAAAGGTTGAAAGTGCTTGACCAGTCCAGAGATGAATTCGTTTCAAACGTTTCCCATGAATTAAAAACCCCGATTACATCCATCAAGATTTTGGCGGATTCATTGGTGGCAAGCGAAAATGTACCTGAGGAAATGTACAGGGAATTCATGACCGATATTGTTGCGGAAATCAATAGAGAAAATGAGATTATTACTGACCTGTTATCGTTGGTTAGAATGGATAAAAAAACAGAGGTGCTTAAATTTGAATCGACAAATATCAATGAGCTTATTGAGATTATACTAAAGAGACTTAAGCCTATTGCTGCGGAAAAAAATATAGAGCTTGTGTTTGAAAGCTTTAGACCTGTAATTGCAGAGGTGGACACA
>CAYWDL010000285.1:0-2653 GCA_964457015.1 uncultured Roseburia sp.
TCCACCACAATCTTCAATTGGACAATCACCCTTATACTTTATAACCATAGGATAATTGTACTCGTAATCTTCAATTATCTTTTCAATTGTTACTCTATGGTCCCAATTGTCACCTAAATCATAGGTATAAGTAAACCAATCATTTGATTCTAAATATTCCCTGATAAAAGTTTCATTTGCACCTATATAATCATAATCCCAAGAACAAGGCAAATCTTCTGTACCTTCAATCATCCTTATCTTTTCATGATAAAACTCAAATTCAAACATATGGTACCCACACCAGCCCATTACCTTATTTAATATCATGCTTAATTGCGAAAAAGTTATTCCTGCAGGAATGATTACTCTTCTCCATATTGGTGGTTTTGAATTTTTAATTACTATTTTTAATTGAAATGCTTTCATATATTTTTTCCTCACTTTCTTCTTTTGGGATTCATTGATTCCAACAACTCTACAAGTTCATCCATCGAACTAACCTCATAATCGGGCTCCCAGCTTTCCTCTTCAAACTCGTGAAAATATCTTGGTGACCAATTCATCCATATGGAAGTTATTCCAAAGTCATTGGCACCCTTAATGTCTCTTCTTAAATTATTACCCACCATAACTATATTACTTTTATCCTGCATCTCCTTCGGTAAGCACTCAATTGCAGTCTGAAACATTGCCTTGTCCGGCTTTAAACTTCCTACCCTCTCCGATGTAACAAATCCTGTAAACCTGTTCATAAAGTTTATCTTATTAAATATGTTTACAAAAGACTGATATTTACCATCTGCCACAAGGACAATTGTATATCCGTTGTCGTATAAATAATTCAAGCCTTCTACTGCACCATACACAAATTGTACATCTACCACCACTTCATTTTCATCAAAAACCTGGGTGGACTCATCTACGAGAGTATCACCGCAATCTATGAATATAACCTTTTTCATATGCAACTAGTTCTCCTTAAAAAATCTGTATATTTAATTCTCTTAATGTGTGAATTATCTCAACACCTTTATCTCTATAGTTATCCTTACACCATAAGTAATCCTCATAATCCCTACACAATAAATAAGCCTTGATACCTAACTCCATAGCACCCAAACAATTTTTCAAACTATCATCTATAAATACGGCTTCTTCAGGTTTTACACCCAATTCATACAACGCCGACTCATACATTTTTCTATGTGGTTTACACACGCCAATCATTGAAGATACAATAAATGAATCAAAATATTTTCTTAAATCATTCTTTACATATACGTCAAATATTGATGGCCATGCATCAGATACAAAGAATTGCTATAATTGTACTCATACTATCTTCTCTCTAAAAATAATTTTATTTCCTCGCCACATAAATATATCTTGCCATTTTAGTCTTAAAATCTTCGTAAGATTCTCTTACACATTCAGTTTGACCTAACAACATTTCATACCATTTTTCATTTCCCTCTTCAACAAATTTCTGTTGATGTTTAATTGCTTTTTCACGCTTTATATTTAACAATTCATATGTCTGTTTTGTTATATCAGTCACATCAAACTTCATTGCATTTTTCTCTAACGCAATTGCAATTTCAGTTGTATACATATCCTTAGTCTTGGGCATTACATCGCCTTCCTGATACCCAATAAACAATACCCCATCTTTTTTCATCCACTGCTTCACTTGTGAAACAAACGAAACCATATCATTAGCAAAATACATAGTATCCATAGATGTTATCACATCAAACTTTTCTGCTGGATAATCTATTTCTCCTATTATCCCTTCTTTAAACTCCGAATTTAAATCAAACATCGTTTTAGCATCTTTTATAGCCTGAGATGAATAATCAAATCCATATATGTGTGCGCCTGTCATTTTTTGCAAATAACCAAGCATTTTCCCATTGCCGCAACCAATATCTAATATGTGTACGTTATCCCTCTTTGGTATATATTGCAATATCATATTTATTTGATTTATATCACTAAACCCATCCTGCGAAAAATCCTCTCCAAAAGCATCTTTACAAAATAATTGAAATGCCACAGAATTCTGTGCCATTTCATAAAAATCTTCATACTCGGCATAAAACATTAATTCTTCTTTATTCATAATAATTCTCATTTATTAATAATTACTTTTTCCTATACTTCTTCTCTATCACCAGCACATACACCATAACCAATGCAATAGTTTCAATCATCACTCCAACAATCGTAAGCAATATGTACGGTGAATTTTGTCCTGCAAGAAGTGGTAATCCCAGCAAAACCATAATAATTCCATAAACGCACCACAATATTCCCACAGCGCGGTTATAACCTTTAACATCAGTAACCTCGAACTTTTCTGCATTTGAAAAAAAGCCCATTGGCTTCTCTGACAAAAAAGCTACTATACCAATAACTACAAATACCAACGCAACTATTGTCCAAAATACAAATCCAAACATATTCTTCCTCCAATCCTTAGTCATTCACATATTTTACCATATTTATACGATAATATCCACCTGCAAAGTAAATGCAGTTCTTAACCACTTTTCTCTTGACAATTTTTTAATCTTGAACTACTATATTTTATGGTTATTAACCACGGCGTGTGGCTCAGCTTGGCTAGAGCGCTGCGTTCGGGACGCAGAGGTCGCAGGTTCGAATCCTG
>CAYWDL010000286.1:0-2579 GCA_964457015.1 uncultured Roseburia sp.
CTACTTTCATATCTTTTTTACGCATACCACAACTGAATATAATGACAATTTCCTTCAGCGTACCAGTAACTAAACAACTGAAATACAGCTCTACCTGTTTTCAATGCACCATAGGATGTACAACTTGTATTCGGTATAGTATTATTCAAATAATTATCATAATCATAGTCCACATTGTAGGTAATGTAGTCATGAATAACTATAACTTTTTCAAGTTCATTCATATCCTTACTAATAATACTAGATAACACTTTTTTTATCTCTTTCTGCACTTCACTTTGTGAAATATCTGTATCAATTACCGTAGTATCAGCTACATAACCAGAATTTGTTTGCTTTTCCGTATTATCATTTGTTGTCTGTCCCAACTGCTCATCAGTAGTATTTTCCTGTGAATCTCCATCGATAGTTTCACTTTGATTACTCTTTTTTATCTTATATGAAATATATTCATCTACTTTTATATCATCGCTTATAATCAAGCAATCCCCTACTTCTGTCCATTCCGAATCACTTAATCCTGCTGCCGAATGATAATCCATATCAATCCTATCAAATATCAATTGTGGTTCATCAGAAATAATTTTTAGAGTTGCCAATAATAATTCTTTGTTATATGATGCTGGATCAATATCATTAATCTTTTCACCAAATCCCTCAAGCCATGTAAAATCACAATCCAGTATCAATAAATAAGCATCTCCATTTTTTCTTAATTCTATATCCGTAGAACTATCTCCAAATGTAATGTCCACCTTAATACTCGTATCATCCATTATCACGCATATATCATTTGCACCAACTACACCATCTGTGCGCAGTTTATTAACAACATCCTCAAACACAGTTATCGCCTTTTTATATGCTGCTTCGTTAACATTTCCCTCTTTCTTAACAATGAGATTATCTTCATCATTTACATTGCTCTCCGATGATACTTCCTTATTATTACCTGTTGTCGTTTTATCAGTAGTTTTATTTTCTTCCTTTTTATCACCACATCCGATTACACTTAAAACCATTATGAGACATAAAAATATAAGCAATATCTTTTTCACAAATATCTACCTCTTTCCGTACTTTATTAAATTTTTACACATTTCAATATTGCCTATTATATCTTTTTCTTATAAAAATATCAATCCTAAAAAATTTAATGTTTCATCCTCCTAACAATCCCTTTCACCTCATCCCCCGGTATCTTAGACTCCACAATCTTCTGCAAGCCCTTATTATAAGTCACATCATCCAGCTTACATACTTTCAAATATTCATATGTATGATACGGAAACAGACAAAAGGCCTCTGTCACCAGCCAGCTCACTGCCATAGATGCGTAATACTTTGAGGTATCAATTCTTTCCATCGCCTCAAATATCCTGTCAACATACAATCCTTTCTTTTCACCAGCGTTTTCCAAACAAGACATATCTATCTTACGCAATCTAGCCATTTTCTTACCCTTATCATCGCATTTTAAAATGTGTTGCATCATTATGATTACGCCCACTCGTATCTCAAATTCCTTATGAGAATTCAAATATGGCTGTATAAAATCCCAAGCCCATTCCCTGTTTTTCTCAAATATTTTCATCCCCATAAACACACTGTCACAGACAGACCAATTATTAACCAATGGGATGAAGTCTTTGATGTAACCTTCCATCAGTGAGACATCATTTGAAGCATAGCTAAGAACCATTCCCTTAAGCATTACCTCTTCAAAATAGTAATCCTCTTCTTCAATGGCATCCTCCCAGTCACCTTTAGCCAATTTCTTTGCATACTCTCGCAATAATGGCAAACGAATGCCAAGCATATTTTTAACTCCCGGTATTAAAGAAGAAGAGAACTTTTTATAGTTCTCTTCTGACATTTTTTCAAGTTCAATTCGTATACTTTTACGCATGAGCAACCACCATTGACTTAACGTACTTTCTAAGTCTCTCACATGCTGTATCTGCGTGGTCTCTGATTGTTTCAACCATCATATCACGCTTATATTCCTCTTCCTCTGTTGTTATAACTGTGATTACATCCACATCATACTTTTCCATGTATTCTGTGATTTCATCCATTTCAACAGCTGGTAAGTCAGGAATTACAAGGCCCTTTATGCCAAGCTCGTTACATCTTGCAAAGAATCTGTCATATCCATACTTAAATACCTGATTCATATAGAGTCTAAGCACAAATGGTACATTTACCTTATCCTTTACGCTCTCAATCATATCAAATACCATATCAGTGGTGCATCCGCCCTCTACAGCCAGAGCTCTTACATTAGCTGCGAAGATGATTTCGCCCTCTGCAATCGGGTCAGAAAATGGAACACCGATTTCCACAAGGCTTGCTCCTCCTGCTACAATAGCTTCGATATATTCGGCGGTTTTCTCCATTGATGGGTCACCTGCTACAAGGAAGCCCTTAAACTTATTTTTACTTTCATACAATTTCTTTATATTATTAGTCATTTAAATCAACTCCTCTATATCTTGCTATTGCTGCTACGTCCTTGTCGCCACGACCCGATAAACAACAGATAATAATCTGGTCCTTATCCATAGTTGGCGCTATCT
>CAYWDL010000287.1:0-2523 GCA_964457015.1 uncultured Roseburia sp.
GTATTTTATTGATTCAGATGAAAAACTTTTATTCTATGCAGGTGGTATTGATTCCTTGGCAGCGGTGGATTATATTGCATGTACTGATCAGCAGATGATTATTGTAAATAGAGAGATGCTTGGCGCAACTGCAAATGTTAAGCAATTTTATTATGAAGATGTTACGGCTATGGCTACAATTCAGAATTCTCAATCTAATGACTTGTTAGTTGCAGTTATTGATACAGCATTAACATCAGCATTGAAGATATGTACTTTAGAGGTAGCAGTGGCAGGCGCAAGGGATCATATAAATAATGTTTATCTTGTGGAAGCTACAAGAATTATTGCAATATATCATGAAGCGCGTAAGGCTTCAAAACAAGCTAAATCTCAGCCAGTACAAACTATTGTTCAGCAGGCAGCACAGCCGGATGCTCTTGAGCAGATTCAAAAGCTTGCAGCTTTAAAGGATGCGGGAATATTAACTGAAGAAGAGTTTAATCAGAAGAAGGCAGAACTCCTTAGTAAGCTGTAAATATATACAATAGGAGTGATAGATTAAATATGACAGAATAATAAAAAAGCGAAGTCTTGAAATGTGATTTCCATAGACTTCGCTTTTAATATTATTTTTGTAGTATAAAATTCATTCCCTTATACACTCTGACAGGGTTGCCACGAACAATACGATTGTGTTCTCTCCAGGCAGAATTGATTTGTTTCTGTTTTGCCAGTTCAGTCTGTTCGCGAAGAATAGCATTTAATTTATTTAAAGCATTTTTTCGGTTGAGTTGCTGAGTTCTTTCGGCGGTGGAAGTTACTGTTATACCAGTCGGTATGTGTATAAGCCTCACGCCGGTTTCGACTTTGTTAACATTCTGTCCGCCTTTGCCACCACAATGGAAGCGTTCCATGCGGATTTCCTGATCTGTACAGATGTTTTGGACTTCGGGGATGATGCTTACATCAACAAACCAGTTTTTACGTTTGTGATGTGGTCTGAAAGGACTCTGGCATATCCATTGAATACTGCCCTCTAAGTGAGATAAATCTACATTTGTGGAGAATGATGCAGAAGCTAAACAGCCTTCGTTTCTTGACTTGTGAGTAGATAAAACTTCAATATCGGGATACTCAGTCTGTAAAGCTGTTAATAATTTACTTACTGCAAGTTCGCATTCTGCAGGACCTTGTCCTGAGCTTATTTGAATAATCATAATTAAACATTCCCTCCTGCCTTATAATTGTATATTGGTTTAATAATATTATTAATTGTAACAGTATCATTGATTGCCTGGGCGATTTCATCAATCGGACGATAAGCAAATGGTGCTTCGTCAAGGGTATCCTTGTTTATGCAAGTTGAATATATTCCCTTCATGGCAGCTTTATATGCAGATACTGTGTGGGTTGCTTTAATATCTTCACGTTTCATAAGTCTGCCTGAACCATGAGGAGCAGAGCAGTTCCAGTCTTTGTTGCCAAGACCGGTGGCTAAGATAATGCCATCCCTCATATTGATTGGGATGATTACCTTTTCATTAAGTTTGGCAGAGATGGCTCCTTTTCTAAGCATTGGTGCTTCAAATGTGGATAAACATTCTTCTGATTCATCCACATAATTATGTATGCAGCTGTAGCTATCAATTACTTTCCATTTCATACCTTTTATAAGTTCGTCAAGGATGGTTTCTCTATTAAGAGAAGCAAAATTTTGTACAATCTGTATGTCGTGTAGGTAGTTCGCCAATGTGGTACCTTCAAGATAGGTAAGTTCATATGGAATAGATATTCCTTTTTCTTTAAGCTCATTTTGTCCAATGTTTAAGTAGTATTCGGTGACTTCCTTTCCAAGGTGACGACTACCTGAGTGGATAACTATGTATAAATTACCATCATCATCTTTATCTGCCTCAATAAAATGATTGCCTCCTCCTAAGGTACCAAGGCTCAAACAAGCTTTGTCCTCGCAAATGTGCTTATGGCAATAAAGTTTGGTAAAATCAAACTCATCTGCGAAGCGGTGTGCCTTATTTCTTATGGCAAATCCCGAAGGAATGTTGTCACGGATAATTGTATCAAGCTTTTGAAACTCTATTTTCTTGCCCTTTATCTGAGCAAGAGTCATACCACAACCTATATCAATTCCGATGAGGTTGGGCATAAGTTTCGAACCGATAGTCATTGTAAGACCTATAGTTCCAACCTTTCCCGGATGAACATCAGGCATTACTCGTATAAGGCTACCTTTGGCTGATTCATTGTCGCAAAGCATTTGTATTTGATGAACTGCATAGTTGTCAATGGCAGTTGTTTCATTTGAAGTTGTGAAAATATTTGCTGAAGTATAGACTCCGTTAATAGTTTTCATAATATAATCCTTTCTAATATGCCAGGTACTATGTGCTTTTGGGCACAAAAATAGCACCTTAATGTAAGGCGCCGGCTTCCTAGAAGTATCATATATATGATTAGAGTATAGTGTATAGACTAACCGATGTTATTTGCAAGGCTAACCGGACCTTTTGTGTTGATTGTTAA
>CAYWDL010000288.1:0-2480 GCA_964457015.1 uncultured Roseburia sp.
CATCAGGTGACATATGATTCTCGTAACCACATAAAGAATATGTCCTGCTATGATTTAAAACATCTACAAGGATGTACAAATCCATACCACGCACGGATTCGTTAATTATACCCTTGGCTTCTCCGGAACCAAATCTCGGTACTTTAGATTTTACCAGGTATGATTCCTTCAAATATCCTGAAAATGAAATAGTATGTGGATACTGAGTTGTACGATTCTGTCTCCAGCTTGATATATACTGGTCTACATGTTCGCCCTGTTCCTTAAAGCTGTCAAGAGCGATAATTCCCAAAGGTCCTACAGGAATAGTTTCAACAAATTTCTGATTGTTTGGCATAAGTATGTCCTCCATAGATGTGGTTAGTTATAGTTAACTCTTTGTTGTACAAAGATTATATTACATTATAAAATAAGTTTGTCAAGCGGAAAATTTAAAAGGAAAGTCTTAAATCGTCTCCGAATATTTTCAGTAGCACATAGTTGCTTGCTATACGTGAAAATACACGTTCTGAGTACATATCCCTAAGCTGCCCGAGGGACAAATTAGAGGAAATAATGATGGATTTTTTCCTTAAAAATCTTTCATTAATTAAGTTGAAAAATGCAGAGGTAGTAAATGAGTTAACCATCTCTGTACCTAAGTCGTCAATAACTAAAAGGTCGCATTCCAACAAATCATTGGTCTGAAATTCAGCTGTGGAGTCATCGTTTCTGTTAAATGTGTTCTTGGCAAGTAAATCAAAAAGCTTAATTGATGACATATATATAACTGAATGGGAGGAGTCAATTAGCTCCTTTGCAATGCAGTTGGTAAGAAAAGTCTTTCCCACGCCGGTTTCGCCATATATAAACAGATTCTTAAATTCATTATCAAAATTGGCAACAAAAGCCTTGGCAATTGTGTAAACCTCCTGCATATTCTGCTTTGCAGAAAGCTTGGTATTGGCATCAATAAACTGCTCAGAATAACAGTCTATATTAAAGTGTTCCCAATTCTCGGTATTTAACTGCTCTTTTATATTGGACTGATTGTATAAAGCATCAATAATCTGCGTCTTAAGGCAGTGACATTTCTCTCCATCAATAAAGCCCGTATCCTTACAATCGGCACAGGTGTACCTGACAGACAGATAATCCTTATCAAAACCGGCCTCGTTAAGCATATTCTCCTTTAAAACTACAAGTCTTGCAAGCTGGGCCTTTATTTCTTCAATAGAACCTTTGTCTTCCAATATAAGGGCTTTGGCGCTTTTTAAAGAATATGAACCAATCTCTTCACTGACCTCCTTTAACTTAGGGTATTGGGCGTAAAGCTTTTCCGTACGTTCCGTAAGTTCATTGTGAGCGTCTATGCGTCGGCGTTCATAACCGCGCATGATTTCATTATATTTCTCTGTTGAAAGTCCCATAAATAATCCTTTCTGTAATTAACGGCGCTTTAAAAGGTCACGTTCCAGTGCATCATAATCATATGTACGCTGCTTGAAATTGCCAAATCCACCCTTTGGAGTGGCAGGAGCAGCAGCAACAGCTTTTTTGCTGTGTTCTTCATCTATACCCTTTAAATCGTCTAAAGTCTTGACATCCTTTTTCTTCCAACGCTGCAGAATAGAGTCTGCGTATGGGAAGCTTGGCTGATGAATTGTGCTGATGGTACGACTGCAGGCCTCCAATATAATATCCATTTCAAAATTGTATTCCTTGGTCCATTTAACAATAAATGACTTCTCGATGGCGGCAGGAGCTCTGTTGGTCAATCCAAATGCTTTAAGTACAGGATAGAAGCTGTTGTTCATATCAGCAACATATTCCTTTGCCTGTTCCACAGTTTCTATATCATGCTCCGCCCAGTCTATGGCAACGGTCTCGATATAACTAAGCTTCCTGTGGTTGTTGGAAACACAGTATTCAATAAGGAATTCAATAAGCTCCGAAGAGAAATTCAGCTCGTCGTAAAAATATAAAATAATATTTGTCTCAGTTGGCGTAAAAGTCTTTCCAATATAAGTCTGTGCAATGTAAAGTAATTCCTTTACATCCTGGTTAGCTGTAAGGGTTGCAAGCTTCTCAGGGGCAATGGTGTGCTTTGACTTTTTAGCTGTGTCAGAACGTTGAACGGTTTCAGGCTTTTCAGCTTTAACAGGTTCGACCTTAACAGGTTCGGCTTTAACAGGGGTGGCCTCAGGAACAATCTTAAAGCTTATGGGTACCTCCTTCATCACGTTTTTAATGGATATACCCGTGATATCTTTGTCCTGGTCAACAGTAAGAGCCAGAAGACCAAGCTGCTCCCAATAATGTAATGCGCGAACAACATCCTTCTCTGTGTTGTCAAATTTATCTGCTAAGTCTTCAATAGTAAAATCTATGTTAGAATCGCCACAGCATCTTAACAAGTAAAGATAAATCTTCACATATTCCCCATTTGCTTTTGGCATATATTCGTCTAAAAAATAGTTTGATACTACTGTAACATCAGA
>CAYWDL010000289.1:0-2469 GCA_964457015.1 uncultured Roseburia sp.
CAGTAGTGTCAAAGGCGACGGTATATATGCCATTTGCAGAGCTTGTTGATATTGAAAAGGAAATTGAACGTCTTACAAAGGAAAAAGAAAAGCTTACAAAGGAAATAGCAAGAGTTGATGGAATGCTTAATAATCCTAACTTCGTAAACAAGGCACCGGAAGCTAAGATTAACGAAGAAAAGGAAAAGCAGGCTAAGTATAAGGAAATGATGGAAAGAGTACTTGAAAGTCTTGCAAACCTTACTAAATAAATGATACAATAAAGAAAAAGGAGCGTGACGGGTTATGGAAAAGGATTTAAAGATGATACTTGATATTGACATAAGCGAAGATATGATGAATGCAGCTTTGTGCCTGAAACCTGTCACCCCTGAAGATGAAAAATTGTATGTAGTAGAGGATATAATAAAGATTCTCACAAGAGAGGGAATAGTTGTAGGTATAGACAGTGATATTATTGAGCAAATGCTGATTTATAAAACCTACAATGAATATGTTGTTGTAGCTAAGGGAGTTGAACTTACAGAGGGCTACGACGGATATTATGATTTTAAGTTTGAACAGAATCCTAGCAAAAAGCCTAAGCTTTTAGAAAATGGTTGTGTTGACTATTACAATTTGAATCTTATAAATAGTGTTGAAATTGGAACATTATTGGCAGAGTACATTTCAAAAAGTGATGGAAGTAATGGTATTACAGTAAAGGGACAGGTTTTATATCCTAAGAAAACCAGAGATTTGCCTGCTCTTAGGGGACATGGATTTACTGTTGATGAGAATAACAGATATTATGCGGCTATTGCAGGAAAAGTAGAGCTTAATATGGGACAGCTACAGGTTTCACCTATATGCACAATTACCGGTGATGTGGACCTGGCTACGGGAAATGTTGACTTTAAGGGCGATTTGGAAATACTCGGAACAATTAAGGCGGGAATGGTTGTAAAAGCTACCGGCAATATCACTGTAAACAAGAGAGTTGAGGCAGCAACGGTTTCAGCAGGAAAGGAACTTCTTGTAAGAGGCGGTATATTAGGCGGAGGAAAAGCGGATATATCAGCAATAGGAAATGTATTTGCACAGTTTATTGAAAATGCAACAGTATCATCGGGCGGAAGTGTTCAGGCTGATTCTATTGTAAATTCAACTATTACGGCGTATAGTGATGTTAATATTTTTGGGAAAACCTCCACTATTGTAGGTGGAAGCCTTAAGGCAAACAGACGAGTAAGAACCAAGTATCTGGGAAGTGAGACCTGTGTTAAAACGGTTATAGAAGTCGGTATTGAGGAAAGCGTTAAGACCACAATAAAGGATTTGTATACAGAGCTTCAGGGGGAAGAGAAAGAGCTTGAAAAAATAGAAAAAGCTCTGGACTTATATAAGGACAGAAAGGGAAATGACCCTAAAATGTATATGCAACTGGTCAGAACTAAGATTGAAAAAAGTACAGAAATTCAACGATTGAAAAGCTTGTATGACCAGATAAGAAGGCGCGTGGAGGTTGGTAAGTACGCAGAAGTAGTTGTGGAAAAGAGAGTTTATCCGGGCGTAAGACTTATAATCGATGGTAAAACAAGTATACTTGATAATGAATACGAAGAGATTGTATTCAAGAGAAAAGGTGACAAGATATTAACCAAGCGTTATATAGATGAAGATTATGTTGAATAATGAGCCAAGCGATGAAATCGCTTGGGAAATGAAATATAGGGGGCTGTCAGGAAATAAACAAATCTTAACAGCGTAGACTGTGACATATGTAAGTCACAGCCTACGCTAAAGTTTTTTAAAAAAGATATCTATGGTTAACATATTTTTTAGTATAGAGTTGAAAAGTAAAGGTGTGAGAGACATATGAAAAAAAGATTATTATGGGAGAGATTGTAGAGATAATTAATTCTAATGTAGAGATTAAGGAAGGAATTGATTGTTATAGTGTATTTGAAATTGTAAAAATGGTATATTAAAATTTGATGATAGCAGATGGTTGGAGTGCTAAGCCGACGTATTACAATTATGATTATGTTGATTTGCTTTCACATAGAGCAGCCAGTTTTTCGATAAAATAGAGTGGAGTAGTGTGAAAAATTGCGTTGATTATTAAATTTTTTACATGGTTATTTGTTTATGAGCGAAAACTAATAGCCTTATGGCAAACATAAATCTGATATTTACGTCGCCTTTTTGCGACAAGTCGCTCAGAAATGAGGATTATTATGAAATTAAAAACTATAATAATATCGTTATTATTGCTATTGATTGGAGGAATATCTGTTTCCTGCAATGATTCTTCAAGTGTTGAAAGTGAAACAAAAAACGTATTTGAGAAGTATAATGTAGACGATGTATATGGTGGTCCGCCACAAAAAGAACATGTACTTGAAGCGGAAATTGTTAAGTTTGCAGGTTGGAATGAAGCAGTAGTAAAGGTTACAAAAACAGATGACGAAGTATTATTTCTTAATA
>CAYWDL010000290.1:0-2458 GCA_964457015.1 uncultured Roseburia sp.
AAATGTGTTATAACCATATTATGGTGCTACCATTTACGGTAGGCGGTTAGTCCCTCGTCCAGAGGGAGTGTGTTAGCCCTTTGTTTACATAGATATCTTGAAGATTAGTCTTTGGGAAATATATTGTGCAGGAGGGGATGCCGATGATAAGTATTGGTGATTTGATAGCAGTGCTCAGTCTGACTGTTGCAGTGTTCAAATTCGGATATAAAGTCGGAAGAAATAGCATAAAAAAATAACCGCCCACAAAATCCCAACTGGCGGTTATTTTTTTCATAAAATAATCATCAGGGACTGACCGTCTATCGGTAGCACCTCTTATGAGTATATTAGCATTTATTGTAGGATATGTCAAAGATTTTTTACACAAAGAGGTGCGATTATGAACAAATATGTACAAGAATATATGTTGTTAATTAACGATAAAGTAAGAATTGAAGTTGAATTAGAGGAATTGCCACAGGGCTATATTTCGAAGAAGGTTATTAGTAACAATGTTTATTACTATTTGCAACGTAGGGTAAAGGACAAGATTAAAAGTGAATATATAAAAAAAGAGGATTTGGCTAAGGTTGAAAGTCAGATATTGTTAAGGAAGGAATATAAAAAGAAATTGCCTGATATTTGTAAGAGAGTAGCGGCTATTGAGCGGGCGGCAAAGATATTGGATGAAGAATTTGCAAGAAAGTTTGTGGAGATAAAATTATGTGCATATCGCGGAGTGAGATTAATATGTCCAAAGACGCTTCGGTGACGGATGAGCGGTGCGTTTTTACTAGCGTAAACTCGCACCGCTCACGATATTCGTCGAGTGCCGACTTGCAGTCGTCTCAAAAGAAATAAAAACACAACCACTTCTTTGCAAGCAAAAGTGGTTGTGCTTAATTTCTTTTTTAACTCCGCTAAAAGCGGCGTTCGACTCGTTATTTCGCATTTTTTTACAGGGATGTTTCCGTAGGAAACTCCCATGCGCTCTTCGAGCGCATTATTCTGCAGAAATAGCTTCTGTTGGACATGTAGCTGCGCAAGCGCCACAATCGATGCAAGCATCAGCATCGATTACGTACTGTCCATCTCCTTCTGTGATTGCGCCTACTGGACATTCAGCTGCACAAGCACCACACATTACGCATGAGTCTGAAATTTTATGTGCCATATTAGGTACCTCCTAAAAATATATATTTCTAAGACGATTTTAATACAAATATGTAGAAAATACAAGATGAAAAATATTGATTATATGGAAAAACTTTGGTAGAATATGTTTTTATAGGGCGAAAGCCCTCTATGAGCCAGCTTTATAGAAAGGAAATTAAAACAATGGATTTAGTTACAGTTAGAGAATTATTTAGAAATCGTGACGAATATATAGGAAAAGAGATTACTATCGGCGGATGGGTTAGAAGTAACCGTGATTCGAAGATATTTGGTTTCATCGTGGTTAATGACGGAACATTCTTCGAGACATTACAGGTAGTTTATAATGATACAATGGATAATTTTGCAGAGGTTGCAAAGGTAGGCGTTGGTGCTGCCGTTATCGTTAAAGGTACATTGGTTGCAACACCTGAGGCTAAGCAACCATTTGAGATTCAGGCAACAAGCGTGGAAATCGAAGGCGCATCAGATGGTGATTACCCATTGCAGAAGAAGAGACATTCATTGGAGTTTCTCAGAACAATTTCACATTTGAGACCTAGAACAAATACATTCCAGGCAGTATTCAGAGTGCGTTCCCTTGCAGCATACGCTATTCATAAGTTCTTCCAGGAGAGAGAATTTGTATATGTTCATACACCAATCATTACAGGAAGTGACTGTGAGGGTGCCGGTGAGATGTTCAGAGTAACAACACTTGATATGAACAATCTTCCAATGACAGAGGATGGAAAGGTTGATTTCTCACAGGATTTCTTCAACAAGGAGACTAACCTTACAGTATCAGGTCAGTTAAATGGCGAAACATATGCAATGGCATTTAGAAATATTTATACATTTGGACCAACATTTAGAGCTGAGAATTCTAACACAACAAGACATGCAGCTGAGTTCTGGATGATTGAGCCTGAAATCGCATTTGCTGATTTGAAGGATGATATGATTCTTGCAGAAGCAATGCTTAAGTACGTAATTAGATACGTTATGGAAAATGCACCTGAAGAGATGCAGTTCTTCAATAACTTTGTTGACAAGGGCTTAATCGAAAGATTAAATGGTGTGTTGAATTCAGAGTTCGGACATGTTACTTATACAGAGGCTATTGAAATCTTAGAGAAGAACAATGACAACTTCGATTACAAGGTAAGCTGGGGCTGTGATTTGCAGACAGAGCATGAAAGATATTTGACAGAAGAAGTGTTTAAACGTCCTGTATTTGTTACAGATTATCCAAAGGAAATCAAGGCATTCTATATGAAGCTTAATGAGGATGGCAAGACAGTTGCAGCTATGGACTGTT
>CAYWDL010000291.1:0-2451 GCA_964457015.1 uncultured Roseburia sp.
TAAACAATTTTGTCAATTCCAGCGAAAAAACAGAATCCAAATCAGAAAGTATGATTTTGAGTGGTAGTTCTCCGATGGAATATTCAGATACCAACGTACGAACAGAGGGAATAAATGAATCAGATATAATAAAAACCGATGGAGAGTATATTTATACATATTGTGATGATAAGCTGACAATAGTTAAGCCTGATGGAGAAAATACAAGAATTGTTGAGGAATATTATATTCCGGAATTTGTAGCAATGGATAATTATGGGGCAGAGCTGTTGTTGTATGAGGATAGAATTGTTTTGATTGGAGATGCATATGTACATTCAGACTGCTATACTACAATTATTGTGTTTGATGCAAGTGATGTAGCATCGTTGAAAATGATTGATAAATTTACTATTGAAGGCTCCTATGAAGAATGCAGAATGTATAACAATTACTTGTATGTTGGTACTATATATGAATTCGATTCATATAATGCTTCAGATATATCTCCTGAAATCTGTGGAAGCGAGATGGATTGTTCAAAGGTGTTTTTAACAGATTATAATGATTATTCTTCACATTATACAATAACATCCATTGATATTGAAGGCGAACCAAGGCTGGTGGATTATATTTCTGTTATCAATGATGGTAATGTTGATATGTATATGACAAAGGAAAATATATATTTATTGTCCGGAAAAACAGAAAATTACTATGATATGTATACAGAGATACTTAAGTTTACGTTCATTGATGGTGAAATCGGAGCAAAAGCAATCAGTAAGGTGGATGGATGGCTAGAGGATATATTCTGTGTGGATGAATATAATGGTTATCTGCGCCTTGTTATTACAAGTGAAAAGAATAATGACGAAATTAATACATTATATGTATTTGATGATGTACTTAAGGTTGTTGGAAAGATTACGGATATTGCTCCGGGAGAAAGTATATATTCAGCGAGATTTGATGGTGATATTGGATATTTTGTGACATTTAAACGGGTGGATCCTTTGTTTTCGGTGGATTTATCTAATCCTAAGGAGCCGAAAATCATTGGCAAGTTGAAAATTCCAGGATTCTCAGAATATATGCATATGTGGGGAGAAGGGAAAATGCTTGGAATTGGACTTGAAAGTAATGAACTTAAGCTTTCTATGTTTAATATTAGTGATCCGACAAATGTTATAGAGGAAAGTAAGATAAAATTCGAGGATGTCTGGTATTCAACGGCATTATATAACTATAAGTCTGTTTTGATTAATGAAGAACAGAATCTTATTGGCTTTGATGTTGAAGGTTCGATTGTTATCAATAACGAAGTGGATTATATGTATGGATATTGTATTTATTCTTACGAGGATGGTATGTTTATTCAAAAAGCGGTAATTAAATATGATAATAATATAGAGGAATATAATAAAATCAGGGGAATGTATATTGGTGAATATATATACGTGGTTACTGCAGATGGACATACAGATGTAATTGATATGAATACTTTTGAAGTTATATGTACAATTAAATAATAAGAAGAATGCGCTTATTTTCTTGCATTTTAGGTTCTGCTATGATAAAATTCATAGCAGAACTTTTTATTATATAGGAAAGTTCTCTGAACTTCCCTATATAATAAAAATGCTCCGCAAGGATGCGCACCTCGCGGAGAGGAGATTAATTGCTTCGCAATACCGCTCGGGCGCGGCGAGTTTGCGAGCAAACTCTTTTTTATAAATTAGGAGGAAAATGCAATAAATCACATTTATATGCTGATTTTTTGCATAACAATTTGTGCCGGAGCGACACAAATTGCTATTATCGCAGATGAAAATCTAACATTTTCATGGCGTATTCCTTCGCTACATATCGCTTCGGAATATGGAGGAAGAACAATGGGAATGACAATGACCCAAAAGATTTTAGCTGCTCACTGTGGTTTGGATAGTGTAGAAGCTGGACAGCTTATCGAGGCAGATTTAGACTTGGTTCTCGGTAATGACGTAACTGCACCGGTTGCTATCGGTGAAATGAAGAAGATGAATGTAGAAGGTGTTTTTGATAAGGATAAGATTGCAATCGTTCTTGATCATTTCACACCAAATAAAGATATAAAGTCAGCTGAGCTTTGCAAGTGTGCAAAGGATTTCTCAATGGAGAATGATATTACAAACTTTTTCGAAACAGGTGAGGTTGGTATTGAACATGCATTACTTCCTGAAAAAGGTCTTGTAGTAGCAGGTGATGTTGTAATCGGTGCTGATTCACATACATGTACATATGGCGCACTTGGTGCATTCTCAACAGGTGTTGGTTCGACAGATATGGCTGCCGGTATGGCAACAGGTAAGGCTTGGTTCAAGGTTCCAAGCGCATTAAAGTTTGTCCTTACAGGAAAGCCTGGCAAGTGGGTTAGTGGTAAGGATGTTATTCTTCATATCATTGGTATGATTGGTGTTGATGGTGCATTAT
>CAYWDL010000292.1:0-2427 GCA_964457015.1 uncultured Roseburia sp.
ACTGAAAACATAGCCTGCGTATGCACCTGTGGGATAATCACCCTGGTATTCTTCATAAGAAATACCATTTCTAGAGTCATCAGTGAGCTTAATATCATATTTAAATCGAATTAACTGTTTCGTTAATGACAAAGCATCTGCTTTTGTATATAGGGTTGATGATGTACGTGTTTTTGAATTACCTTTATATGTAAAATGATAAACACCTGTATCTTCGTTATAAGCTGAATAATACGAATCCGATGGAAAAATATTGTTTAACACAGAATCTGTATTAGTTATTGTCTTCTCGTTTGATAAAACATCTGCTTCCGAAGCATTTGCGTCACTTAAAAATATATTTTTTGTAAAAAAACCAAATAGAAAGCCTATAAAACAAACAAGCAAAATCTTGAAAATTGACACTAGAATCTTTCTCTGCATAATCAAAAACTCCTTTCTAATACAGTGTTAAGTTTCCATTACCAAAAACGATATAAGAATCCGTTCCCCAGTATGAACCACTTTCCGTATATATCTGCTCCTTTGCTGCCCTCAATGCTTCGTATACTGTATATCCATTAATCCATTTATATACAAATATTGAGTTAAATCTATTACAACCATCTGTAGCGGTCGTTTGGCTTATATTTTCCTCAAAAGCCACAACCGTACTAACCACCTTGTAAATAAGTGCATTACAAACATTATTTGATGAAGTACTATTAGCACCCGTTTTACAAGCTGATATATATACAAGACGAGCGTTATTCGAAAAACTTGCTGAAATTATCGTATTACTTGTAATATTCACTTTCAGCAACCAGAAAACCTATTAATGAAAAATAAATCATTAATATTGTGTAAAATGAATAATATAAAATTTTTTTACTTTCAATATAAATTACTCTATTCTAAATATTAATTAAAAAACACGACCTCTGTTGTTTTTTAGTTATAGCATAATTATATTCAAAAAGTCAATAAACATCTCAAAAAATTTTCAACCGTTAAATCAACCGTAAAATTAATGTACAAATACTCATGCATTAATTTATTATATAAATAGCAAAAAGCACTGTCACACTTAAGGTATTCATCCTTAAATGCGCCAGCGCCACAATTTCATACATTATTTATTTGTATTTTCACTTAAAACAGCCTTATTCTTAATGATATAATCAATCATCGAAACAATCGTAAGAGCCAACGAAATATATATAAGAACCTGTCCGCCAATCTGATACAGCTTAAAGTCAAAGTCAAGTATAAGCCATATAATCATTATCATCTGAAAAATAGTCTTGAACTTGCCCCAGTAGCTTGCGGCAATTACAACACCATTGTCGGCTGCAATTGTTCTAAAACCGCTGATAATAAGCTCTCTGCTGATAATCACGATAACTATCCATTTTGGAATGTTTCCTGCGAGACATATAAGTGCCGCACAGACAAGAAGCTTATCTGCAAGCGGATCCATAAACTTTCCGAAATTGGTCACAAGGTTATACTTTCTGGCAATATAACCATCCATTGCATCAGTTATGCTGGCAATGATAAAAATCGTCGCTGCAATGTATTTCGATGCTCCACCTAATACATCAACCTCCATAAAGAAAACAAAAAACGGAATCATACATGCTCTGAAAATTGTAAGTTTGTTTGGTAAATTCATACTAGACCTCCATTCTAAAACACTTCAAAACCAATTAAATTATTTCCCCTATCAGATCGTAATCGCACGAACCGGTAACCTTAACTTTAACAAAATCACCTGTCATAAGCAATTCTCCTGACGTAATAAAGATGTTACCATCAATATCCGGCGCATCCATATATGTCCTTGCAACATATGCGTTTTCATCTGCGATTTTCCCTTCAACAACAGCCAAAAGCTCTTTTCCAATGTACTTCTCACCATTATCAAATGCAATTTCCTGCTGCAACTCCATAATTTCAGCTCTTCTATCTTCCTTGATATCATCATCAATCTGGTCATCCATAGTAGCTGCCGGTGTATCTTCCTCTGGAGAATATGCAAACACACCAAGTCTCTCAAATTCCATTTCATCGACAAAATCAAGTAACTCTTCGTGATCTTCCTCTGTTTCTCCCGGAAATCCTGAAATAAGAGTCGTTCTGATAACTATATCAGGAATCTCACATCTAAGCTTTTTTATAATAGCAACAATATCTTCCTTACTGGTTCTTCGGCCCATTCTCTTCAAAATATTATTACTGCAGTGTTGAATCGGCATATCAATATAATTACAAATCTTTTCCTGCTTCTTCATCGTATCAATCAGCTCATCATATATCTCTTCCGGATAGCAATACATAAGCCTGATAAAGCTTATTCCCTTTATCTTGCATAATTCGTTCAACAATTTATGAAGACTCTTTTCGCCATATAAGTCAACACCATAAATCGTTGTTTCCTGGGCAACA
>CAYWDL010000293.1:0-2421 GCA_964457015.1 uncultured Roseburia sp.
CTTATTAGAAGGTGTATGTTCCCATGCCGGACAACTCAGAAGTTAGAACATTACAAAAAGGGAATGGGTGTTGAATGGGGAATCGGTTATTTATTCTTCTTGGAATAGTATTAAAGAGACTATAGAGTATGATTTTGCTTTAGAGAAGCAATTTTCTTATAAAGGGTTATCATTGACAGATACAGTGAAACATCTTGCAAAATTTACTTCTGATATATGACAGATTCACCCTTTTTGTGAGGGGAATACAAGGGCAACCGCAGTATTTCTGATTAAATATATGAAAACTTTAGGTTTTGATGTAAATAACGATGAATTTGAATATCATTCCTGGTATTTTAGAAATGCATTAGTTAGAGCAAATTATAATGATTTGAAAAATGGTGTATATGCTACGACAAGTTTTTTGGAGCAGTTTTTTAGTAACTTGTTACTGGAAACAAAGTATGAATTGAAGAACAGATATATGCATGTAGATTATATTTACCAGATATGATAAGAGGGAGGCCTTTACGCTTCCCTCTTATTGCATTATTATCGATTGAATAATGGCGTTGACAAGTATCTGTCCCCCGAATCAGGAAGTAAAGCAACAATAACTTTACCTTTATTCTCAGGACATTGTGCCAGAATAGTAGCCGCTTTCAAAGCTGCACCGGAAGAAATCCCCACAAGAAGACCTTCGGTTTTTCCAAACAGATTTCCTTCGGTATAAGCCTCTTCATCTGTGATTTTAATAATCTCATCATAGATTTCAGTATTCAGAGTCTTAGGAATAAATCCACCGCCGATGCCCTGAAGTCCATGAGGACCTGCCGGTTCTCCGGATAAAACAGCGCTGGTTGCCGGTTCAACGGCCACAATTCTAATATTAGGATTTTTTTCTTTTAAATATTCACCCGTACCGCTCAATGTACCACCTGTGCCCACACCAGCGACAAAGATATCAATATTGCCTTCTGTCTGTTCCCAGATTTCAGGACCGGTAGTTGCTTTATGGGCAGCAGGATTGGCTGGATTATCAAACTGTCCAAGGATAATGGAACCTTCTATTTCAGCGTGAAGTTCATGTGCTTTTGCAATGGCACCACTCATGCCGGCTTTTCCGTCGGTTAGTACAATTTCCGCACCATATGCCTGTAAGAGTGTGCGGCGCTCAGCACTCATGGTCTCCGGCATGGTAAGAATGACGCGGTAGCCTTTTAGCGCGGCAACGGATGCAAGACCGATTCCTGTGTTACCGGAAGTGGACTCAATAAGAGTGGCACCAGGCTTTAATAAACCTTTTGCTTCTGCGTCCTCAATCATGGAAAGTGCTACTCTGTCCTTGGCAGAGCCTGCCGGATTCATGGATTCTAATTTTGCTAAAATGGTAGCATTTTCAATATTGTGTGCCGCCATGTAGTGATTGAGTTTTAACATTGGAGTATTGCCAATGAGTTCAAGGGCACTGTTAATAATTTTGCTCATGATAACCTCTCATTCTGTATTATAGATTTAATAGTAATGTATGATTAACTCATATTATTTTAGCATGTAATAAAAAAAGATAATATAGGCAATCGGTATTAATAATCATTAGAAAAGTAATAAACAACTATCATTTCATATGCGTAAATGATAGAATATACGCAGTATAAGTTTACGGAGGTTACAAGCATGAAATTAAAGATTGGGAGTACAAAAAAGCATCAGATTCAGAGCGATATGATTGGTTTGTTTTTTGAAGATATCAATTATGCGGCAGATGGTGGTCTGTATGCAGAAATGATTGAAAACAGGAGCTTTGAATTCTTAGATTGTTTTGGTGAATTTGGTGATTATTATACAAAGGAAGATTGCGGCTATGGATGGAATGCCTATCCAAATGAAGCAGCAGCTTCTATAGGTGTATATATGGGAAGCTCTCATTGTGAAGAAAATCCACACTATATGAGAGTAAAAACGACAGAAGTAAATGCGGGACTTACCAATAAGGCATACGACGGAATCTATCTGGAAAAGGACGCAGAGTATGTACTTACATTCTGGGCTAGATGTACGAAGTTTTCCGGAGAATTTGTAATTCAGGTAGCCGATAGCGATAAGGTATGTGGAGAATGCCGCGTTAAGGCAGATGCATTCGAAGAAGAAACCTATAATTACTATAGAAAATATGTGGTTCGTATGACGGCAGCAGAGTCTTGCAAAAAGGCACAGTTTAGAATGCTTCTTTCGGAAGCTGGAATTGTTGAATTTGATTACATATCCATGTTCCCGGCAAATGCTGTGGCAGGACTTTTCAGAGCTGATTTATTTAAGTTATTACAGGATATGAAGCCGGGATTTATTCGTTTCCCAGGCGGATGTATCATTGAAGGCAACACTCTTCAGAACAGATATCGTTATAAAGACAGCTTAAAAGAAAACTGGGCAAGAAAG
>CAYWDL010000294.1:0-2397 GCA_964457015.1 uncultured Roseburia sp.
AAACTTCTCAATATCATAACAAATATCGCCATATGGCTTGTCCCCACTGAAATAATACTCATTATCAATAAAATAGATTGTCACGCCATCATAAACTGTCTTAAACACGCCAACATACTGTGTTCTCCAAGCCAAATCCATATAAAAATGAGTAATATATTCCAGATCACCCAGGAACTTTTCCTTCATACATTTATACTTAGGAATAACAACTCTACAGTCAATCTCATCCTTGTTAAAACTCTTTGGCAATGAACCAACAACGTCTGCCAAACCACCTGTTTTAATAAACGGAACTGACTCCGATGCTATAAATAAAACCTTCTTCATGCAACCATTCCTCCTACATGCTTTGTACAAGCTCCAATATTTAATTTACGCCCGCTTGCTAGATACCCCTATTATACCAAAAACTTCTCATAAGATAAAGTCTTTTTTTATCTTGTTTTATACTGTAATTTTATTTTATCAGCAATAAGAGCAATGAATTCAGAATTTGTAGGTTTTCCCTTGCCGGAACTAATTGTATATCCAAATAATTCTTCTATAACATCTATATTTCCTCTTGTAAATGCCACCTCAATTGCGTGACGAATAGCTCTTTCCACACGACTTGGCGTACTGTTATATTTTTTTGCCACCTCAGGATATAATATTTTCGTAATACCGTTTAACATACTACTGTCATTTACACACATTATTATTGCATCTCTAAGATAATGATATCCCATAATATGTGCCGGTACTCCTACCTCATGAATCATCTCTGTAACATCTGCCTCTAAGTTCTTTTCCATATATTCCTCCTTGCTCTCGCCCTTATCTAATTTTCTTCCAAACTGACTTTTTTTATTAATCTGTTCATTAACACTTTTTATTCTATTTATAACAACTTCATTATCAAATGGTTTCATAATATAATAATTAGCTCCCATTTTAAATGCATCCTCAGTTATTGACTCCTGTCCTATTGCGCTCATAACTATAAACTTAGGAATCTTAGTAATACTTGTGTCCTTATTAACCTTTTCCATAAGACTTATTCCATCCATTTTTGGCATAATAATGTCCAAAAGAACGATATCAGGTTTCTCCTTTTTGATAATATCATACATTTCTTCGCCATTTTTTGCTTTTCCGACTACACTCAATCCTTCCTCACTTGAAATGTAATCATCAAGCACCTTCAAAATTCTCTCATTGTCGTCAGCAATTGCCACATTCAACTTTTCTTCCATATTATTTCGCTCCCTTTTTTATTAATTATTTGTTTTTTACTGTCATTTATAGTAAAATTAACTCCGAAAATGATATTAAATGTTACATATAAATGTAGTATAATTATTGTGTAAAATATTCGTAAAAAAGTTGGTTAAACGTATGGGCAATAAAGTGATTTTTCATATCGATGTCAATTCTGCCTTTCTTTCCTGGGAAGCCATACGGCTACTTGAAAAAGGCTACGAAACTGACATACGAACAATTCCATCTATTATCGGCGGAGATAGAGAAAAGAGGCATGGCATAGTTCTTGCAAAATCCACACCTGCAAAAAAGTATGGTATCGTAACTGCAGAGCCTATTGGTCAGGCTTTAAAGAAGTGCCCAAATCTTCAAGTATTTCCGTCACATTACGATTATTATCACAAATGTTCCAATGCCTTCATGGATATTTTAAAGCGCTATGCGCCTATCGTTGAACAATACAGCATTGACGAAGCTTTTTGTGATATGAGCGGAACCACTTCTCTTTATGGGGATTTGATAGAATTTGCTCACAAGCTTAAAGAAAATATATATGAGGAATTAGGTTTCACTGTAAATATCGGTGTTTCCACCAACAAACTCCTGGCCAAGATGGCATCAGACTTTGAAAAGCCATACAAGGTTCATACATTATTTCCTGAAGAAATCCCTACAAAGCTTTGGCCTTTACCAGTTAATGAATTGTTTTTTGTAGGTAAATCAAGCTATTCCAAGATGCAAAATCTAGGAATCCGTACCATAGGTGACCTTGCAAAGATGGATATAGACATCCTAAGACTTCATTTCAAAAAACAGGGCGAAACCTTTTATAATTTTGCCAACGGTATTGCCACTGATGCTCTTGTAATACACGAGCCGCAAAACAAAGGCTATAGCAATGCCATTACCTTGCCCTATGATGTTTCCGATGCCAATGCTGCTCATCAGATACTTTTATCATTATGTGAAGTAACTTGTTCTAGAATACGTGCAGATAAAGCATTTGTAAATGTTGTTGGCGTACAGATTGTGGACGCAGACTTTAATAAAACGTCAAAGCAGATAACCTTAGACCGTTCAACCAATGTGACTGACGAGGTATATAACCTGGTAACTCAGCTATTTGACCAGCTATGGAATAAGGAGCCTATC
>CAYWDL010000295.1:0-2370 GCA_964457015.1 uncultured Roseburia sp.
ATTCTGCAGACGTGGTTTTCCTTTGTTTGCCTGATGCTGCGGCAAAAGAAGCCGATGTATGTCCCGAAGGAAATGACCAGCTGTCCTCATGTACAAGATTATCCAATGTAGGATCTGCATCAAATGGACGTACTCTTGCAACAAGATTCTTAAGCACTATGTTTGTAAAAAGTAAAGAAAACAACAATGATACAACCATTCCTGCACCTGCTTTTCTATATTTCTTAAAACACAGCAAAAACAATGCTAGGGCAATCCAAAAAATGCCTGCATCGCCCAGCTTTGTTATAAACAACACAATATTATCAAAAAAAGTTCCATGCAAATCTGCAAAAAAATGTAAAATCTCTAATTCCATTTAAATGTCTCCATTTCCTTTATTAATCTTCAAGCTTAATTATATCATTAAACCTGGTAGAATAAATTATTTTTTCTTTAACTCTCTTTCCTGTTACCTTTTCTATGGCCTCTTTGTAACAATCAAGCTGAGCCTTGTATCTGCCTACCAGCTCTTCAATAGTATCCACACTATCTGTCTTGTAATCAACAATAACCACTTCATCCCCCTCATAGAAGAAGGCATCGATTATACCCTGAACAATTACAAGCTCATCACTGTCATATGCTTCATCAACATCTCTCGCCTTCATTCCCATAACAAATGGGCGCTCTCTAAATAGCTGATTATTCTTATGTGCTGATTGCATACGTTCCCCTAATCCGTTTTTCATAAACTTTACGAAAATATTCGGATTAACCAGCTCAAGCTCCCCATCACTCATTGTCTGTCTGTGACGAATCTTATCCATCATATGCTCAATATCCGATAATTCGTAGCTATCCAAATCATAATCAAAAAGCTCAAAAAATCTATGGACTGCACTACCTCTTAAAGCACCGGCATTAACATCCTCCTTGTTTTCGTCCGATGCCCTCATGAACACAGGTACATACTCCTCATCATCCTCTGCCAGATGCATCTTATTCTCAGCAAATTCATCAATCTCCATCTTTGCATGCTTAATATCAGACACACTATGCTTTGCTCGAATTCTTGTGTCACCGTCATATTTATAGACATAAGAAAATCTATCATTTATTCTTTCTCTTATGTCATCTGAATATATTACATTACTATCCCAGTTAAACAGATTATTCTTCTTACTCTGATTTTCGACAAAGTCCACTACTGAAGTATATGTGATATTTTCCATATCCAACATTGTAACATCATATTCACCAGGTAATTCATATACATTTTCCGGCATAGCTCTGTCATCAAGTAACAGCTTACGTATCTTGTCAAAGGATTTGTGACGCACCATGGACAACAATATCAAATCTAAAAAAGATTTTGAATTAAGTATTATTTCCTTTGGAAATTCCAGACTTCTAAACTTTGCAACCTCCATAAGCTTTCTTATTCTGCCAGAGACATCACCTGTTCCAACAAGAATCAATTTCTCTTTTGCTCTTGTAAGCGCTACATATAAAACTCTTATTTCCTCTGCCAGATTTTCTTCCTTGATTTTCTTTAAAATCATGGCTTTAACGACAGTCTTATACTTTATACGCTTGTTTAAATCAACCTTATCTACTCCAATTCCAAGCTCACTGTGAAGAACCACCTTAGCCTTCTCATCCTGCTTGTTGAATTCCTTTCCTAAAGCAGTAACAATCACTATCGGGAATTCAAGACCTTTACTTTTATGTATGGTCATGAGCTTGACAGTATTTTCGTCCTCCGATAATGTTGCATCCTCATTCCTGTCAGCATTATATGTCTTTATTTTTTCAATGTATCTTATAAAATTGAACAGTCCGGTGTAAGCACCTTTAGCGAACCCCTCCGCCTTTTCGATAAATATATCTATATTGTACAGCCTCTGCTCACCATTGGACATGGCACTTACAAACTCATAAAATCCTGTTTCATTTATTATAACCTTTATAAGCTTATGAATAGGCATATATGTGGAATAATGTCTGTATCTCTCAATAAGTCCCATCACATAATCGTTTCGGCTTTTAAGTTGGCCTTCGTAAGCCATTATACTGTCATAAAAGCTTGCTTTCTTATTGTCCAGCTTAATATTTGCCAATTCATTCTCAGTATACGCAAAAATATGTTTTAAAACCGAAACAAATGCAATGTCCTGCCTTGGATTATCAATTAAACGCAAAAGGTCAAGTATTACGTTTATTTCAAAGGTATTCAACATGCTTTCCTGCAAAGCAGAGCTGACAGGAACTCCCTTTGACGAAAGAATGTCCATATATTTATCCATTGTTCCCACTTTGCTTCTAAAAAGAATCACTATATCCTTATACTGCGCAGGTCTCATCTGTTCAGTTGTCTTATCCTTAACC
>CAYWDL010000296.1:0-2368 GCA_964457015.1 uncultured Roseburia sp.
AGAAGATGGTTGTCGTTAGCCATCTTTTTTCTCTTTTTTTGAAAAAAATTTAGCAGAGGCTGTGACTTGTATAAGTCACAGCCTCTGCTGGTATGGACTATCTATTTCCCGACAGCCCCTTTCCTATTATATAAAAAAGGCAAGTAAGTTCCATTCAAACGAACTCACTTGCCTTTATTACAATTATTCAAACAAATAACTATATTTTCGCATTTGCCACAACAGCAACTGCTTAACTCTTTCCTTTTCTTCGTTGCTATAATGCTTTTCAGCATCTAATATATGGTCTATATCCTTCTTTTTGAAACTAAAATTGAAGCCTTGACCATATAATTCTTCTGCCACCTCTAATTGTTCATCAAAATCATTCCAAAATGTTTTTGGTTTCACTTCTTTTATCAGCGTATTAAAATCACCATTCAAAGGATAATCCATTTTAGTATCTGATAATAATCCTGCACCATTATCATATATTGGACAATATGTAAAGCTTCCTTTCTCATTCGTTAGAACAGCAATATTGTGCATATGTCTATCCTCATTCAAGAAAAATGCATCAATAAGCATAAGCTTGCTCATATATCTACCAAACTCCTTTAAACCTGTAATTCTCTCAACCTGCTCAACAATAAATTTAAGCCTGCTTACGCTGTCATTTATTGCGTATATACTTTTTGTAAGGCTTTGACCATATGCATTTTGAAATAATCTTTCCAATGTAATCAACTGCCAACCAATTTTCAAAAAATCTTCGCTTACACAACCTGTAAATTTGGTGTGCTTATACGCAATCTCCTCGGTATTATATACAATAAATTCATCTTTACTAAGGTCTGTTTTCATTTACAATATTCTCTTCCAGCAGTTCAATCAAAATCTTCACCTCTATTCCACTCTCAACCAAAAATCATCTTCTGCCATTCTGCCTTCCGTCTTTTGTATAATCATTATAGGCTCATAAAATGGCAATTCTAAAGCTTCTAACATTATTTTCATTTTATCACGTGTACGAGGAAAACATCTAGATTCTATAAATTCCTCATACATTCCATAGTCGGGTTTATCGCACACACCAAAGGGACGTTTAAAAATATCTTTTGTATAATTGTATACAAAAATCTCTCTCATCCTCTCATCGACGTCAATAATCGCACACACTTCATTTCTAAACATATACCATAGTCGCAAATTTCCTTTTCTCTTCGGAACACTCAACTCATCCTTTAAACCCATATTTTCGCCAAGCAGCTTTACCAGAGCTACTATTGGACCTGTAACTTTCTCGCTCCTCTCCCATCTTTCCACAGTAGGTTTTGATGAGCATACTAATTCAGCAAATTTTTTCTGGGTAAGTCCTAACTTTGTTCGCAACAATTTAATATCACTACCGCTTACGTATTCAGTTAATGCAAATGCCCTTTCTTTCATACATATCACCAACTTTTTTAAACTCTCTCTATTTAACATACCATTATTTTGATGGTATGTCAACATACTTTTACCATCATTTTGATGGTGTCAGTACCCTTCGTTTATAATCGGTGTAGCCACATAAATATTAGTTTCATCTGCAATTTCATCATAAGAAATGGCCACATTAACATTTGTTTTTGACGTACCATTCAACACATAATCATCAATTCCCTCCGTATACGCATATACAGTATAAATCGAAGAATCTCTCCTCTGTGTCACAATCTTTCCGTCAAGACTTTCTATAATGTCATCAGTAATCTCATCTCTCTGAATGACACTTAAGTTACCGTCCATATTACCTTTTAGAGTCAATGTAACATCCGCCTGTAGCTCCATTCCTTCATATATATCTTCAACCTTATCCCTATACACAACTGCACTTTCAAGGGAATTCAAAATACTAATATCCGTCATTAAATACTGTCTTTCAACCCCCTCATCCTTTTCATTCTTCATTGTTACAAAACTAATTTCCGTAATGGCATATTTTGACTGTTTTATAAGCTTCACTTCCCCTTCTTCGCCACCAAAGTAATATCCTTCCGTAATGCCCAGCTTACCTGCAACAGACACCAGAATATCCTTTTTCGCATCATCGCTAAAATACATATTTCCATACATCGCCACCGCCTCTATGTGACTTGTAGTACTCAAAAAACTATCATTAGAAAATGCGGTAACTATGTCTACTTCATTTTCTTCACGACTGTTGGCATAATTAGCAAATGCCAACGCCCACAAAACTATTAATATAACAATATATCCCCTTTTCACAAAAAAAGCCTCCAAACTGATTAAATGTTTTTTACATTATTAACCAGTTTGAAGACTTTTATACATTTATTTCCTATGTTCACTTAATCTAAGTCTCGCAATGGACCTCTTCAATGCC
>CAYWDL010000297.1:0-2331 GCA_964457015.1 uncultured Roseburia sp.
CAACCTTACTTTGCAAATCACCCGGAAGGAAGCCTAAGTTTTCACCGGCTTCAATCGCAGGTCTTGTAAGAATAATTCTGTTCACCTCATTATTCTTAAATGCCTCAATAGCCATTGCCATTGCAAGATATGTTTTTCCTGTTCCAGCAGGTCCTATACCGAATACAATGGTATTCTTTCTGATTGCATCAACATACCTTTTCTGCCCAAGTGTTTTAGGCTTAACAGGCTTACCATTTGATGTTCTTGTAATAATATCATCATCAATTTCAATTATCGCCTTTGTATTATCCTCAATTGACAAAGACAACGCATATTGAACATTCTGCGTGGTAATCTCATTGCCTCGCTTAGAAAGCTTAATCAGGTCCTCTATAACCTTTGATGCCCTCTTAACATTTACTTCACCACCAACTATCTTTATCTGCGAATCTCTAGAAATAATTGACACATGTAATGTTCGCTCAATCTTTTTAGCGTGTTCATCAAAATTACCAAATACATTTTTGATATGCTCAAGCTCTGCATCTATAATTGTTCCAATTTCACTCATTTTACTCTATCCTTTTTTCACCAATATATTCATAACATATCACTTCTCCTGAAACGATAATGCTTTTTTCATTAACTTCTATTGTAACATTATTTTGGATAATTTGAATACCCTTTTCTATTAAATTTTGCAAAAAATCTTCAATATATTCCTGTCCAACCTTATAAGCCTCATCATTTTCATAAAATTTATCCTGTATTGTATATTCTCTTACCGTTTTTACTCCATAATACACAGGCAAGTAAAAGTTTTCCCCAAGGACAAGCTGCTTGACATCCATAACCTCATCACAGGTCGCGTATTTGTCATTAAACCAGTTGATTTCAACGATTTTATCTAAAATTTCCAACTGATAATCCTCGCTTTTCTCCCCTGTATATACCTTTTCCTGATAGCTTCTGCTAATACTCATGTCAACGGGATATGTGGTTTTTGCCAAAATAGTTCCTTCTGCCGCCACTTCCTTAGTTGCAATAAGCTCTTCATAGTCACTCATAACATTGTAATATCCCCCAATCAACACATCTCCTTTTTTTACCATATCTCCCGACTTTACAAGCGGTGTCCCTTTTCCGGTAACAATCGATACAATCTGTGCATCCTTTTGGGCAATAATACTACAGCTACCGGTTTCATCAGTTTCATTAATCTCATTAAAATTTTCCTTTATATGTATTATCAGTCTCGTTCCTGCAATCTCAATTGATGCCCATTTTATGTCATTATATTCATTTCTTATAGCCTTCTCTATTGCTTCAGTATCACATTTTTTCTTCATAATACCAGCTTCTATTCCCTGCTCCACAAGAAAATCCATTAATTCATCCTCCGTATGAGAATAATTTCCATCGAAGGATATTTGCCAAATACGCAATGACATTATATATACCACAATCAAAGCAGAAATAATTCCTGCAAAGAATGTCTTTCTTTTTCTGTTTTTAAATAAAAAGAAAGGTAATCCATACCTTTCAATAATTTTTATATGCACCTTAGTTTTTTTCGAAATGTCCTTTAGCCTTTTGAAATCTCTTATGTCAATCTTAATTTCCAAGCATTCCCCTTCAAATGCAATATTTTTCATCCTGATATTATTATGATTACAAATATTCAAGAATCTCTCAAGATTATTTCCTGCAACCCTTATACACAGCCAACCTTTTATATATTCCAAAAGCCTATTTATCATTTCCACTCCACTAATAATATATTACTTCATTAATTATTCCTTTTATTTCCATATCTTCCTTTGTGTAACAGCTTATTCTAAGATTCTTTCCAGCTATTTTTATCCTTGTGTTTTTGCCTTGTAGTTTTATGACAGTATCTGTATATTCGATTATTGATTTATAGTTTTCAATATAAGCCTCCCACTTTCCTGTTATTCTTATATTAATTGCACCTAATAGCAAATCTTTTGGCAACTCCATTTTATCCACAAGCTTTAGCTTTGTATCTTTATCAGATTTTCTCATATATGTTCACCACCAAAACTGTCTTACTTTATATATATGCGATTTTTTTTATAATATGTGCATTCTGCAGAGCAGTTTTGTTTATCTGGTTATTCCCAAAAGCTAATATCATACAAAAAAGAGACAACCTTTTTTTAGCAAAGGTTGCCTCTTTTTTGTTTCTTTTTTATCGCCTTACGGCGCTTTACTCATTGTTTCGCGTTAATTGTATTTACGCTTTCTTGCAGCTTCAGACTTTTTCTTACGCTTTACGCTTGGTTTTTCGTAATGTTCTCTCTTACGAATTTCCTGCTGGATACCAGC
>CAYWDL010000298.1:0-2327 GCA_964457015.1 uncultured Roseburia sp.
GCTGACGATATTTACAGACTTATTGCACAAAATAAATATAGCATATGCTTACCAAATGAATATCAGCATAAATTACGTTAAACTTCAAAGGCTGCCGAAAAACACGGCAGCCTTCTAATATTTTTATTTTTTTAGTTTTTAAAGCTGTGAATTGGAGCCGGAATTCTTCCGCCTCTATTTACAAATGCTTCACAGGAGAATTTGTTAACCGGCATTACAGGCGCGTAACCAAGCAAACCGCCAAATTCAACAGTTTCACCAACACCCTTACCTATAACCGGAATAATTCTTACAGCTGTTGTTTTCTGATTAATCATACCAATGGCAGCCTCATCTGCAATAATACCCGAAATAGTTGACGCAGGTGTATCCCCCGGAATTGCAATCATATCAAGACCTACAGAGCATACACAGGTCATTGCTTCAAGCTTTTCAAGAGTGAGGGCTCCATTTACCACAGCATCAATCATTCCCTGGTCTTCACTGACAGGAATAAATGCACCACTTAAACCACCAACATACGAAGATGCCATTACGCCGCCCTTCTTGACCTGGTCATTAAGTAATGCCAATGCCGCTGTTGTTCCCGGTGCACCAACAGACTCAAGTCCGATTTCCTCAAGTATCTCAGCAACGCTATCACCAACAGCCGGTGTTGGGGCAAGTGACAAATCTATAATACCAAAAGGAACGCCAAGTCTCTTTGATGCTTCCTGAGCAACCAACTGACCTACTCTTGTTACTTTAAATGCTGTCTTTTTAATAGTTTCACAAAGGACCTCGAAGTTCTCCCCTCTTACTGACTCAAGAGCATGCTTAACAACACCCGGGCCACTTACACCTACATTGATAATAGCATCAGCCTCTGTAACACCATGAAATGCACCAGCCATAAATGGATTATCATCAGGAGCATTACAGAAAATAACAAGCTTAGCACATCCCAAGGAATCATTTTCTTTAGTGTACTCAGCCGTTTCAACAATAACCTCTCCCATAAGCTTAACAGCATCCATGTTAAGACCCGTCTTTGTAGAACCTACATTGATAGAGCTACATACTCGGTCTGTGCATGCCAAAGCCTGCGGAATTGAGCGAATAAGATTCTCCTCTGCTTTAGTCATGCCCTTTGACACAAGGGCAGAATATCCACCGATAAAGTTAACGCCGACCTCCTTCGCCGCCTTATCAAGAGTCATTGCGATTGTCACAAAATCCTCCTTTGTTTTGCAGGCAGCAGCGCCAACAAAACCAATTGGCGTTACGGAAATTCTCTTATTAACGATTGGAATACCAATCTCTCTTTCAATTTGATTACCAGTTGCAACCAAATCCTTTGCCAAAGTTGTAATTTTCTTGTATATCTTATCATTTAAAACATTCAAATCAGCGTCAATACAGTCTAAAAGGCTGATACCCATAGTGATTGTTCTGACATCAAGATTCTCCTGTTCAACCATTTTATTGGTTTCATTTACTTCAAAAATGTTAATCATCTTTTATCGTCCTCTCTGACTATATTCTATGCATAATGTTGAAAATGTCTTCCGACTGCATCTTAATCTGAACACCAATTGTCTTACCAAGCTCTTCAAGCTCATCTGCCAAAACACCAAATTCCTTAGCTGAATTATTAGCATCAACAATCATCATCATATTAAAATAATCCTGAACAATTGTCTGAGAAATATCTAAAATATTTACATTATTATCCGCAAGATATGTACAAACCTTTGCAATGATACCCACTGTATCCTTACCTACTACTGTAATAACTGTTTTTTTCATGTTCTGCCTCCTATATCCCACCATGTAACTCACAGTGATTTGTTTATTATAAATTAAAAAAATCCATTTTTCAATATGTATTTAAAATTCAATGCATTCCGAAGGTCTGTCTCGATGTGCAACACTTATGTCATAGTCATCAGCCCTATGTGCACTATCACTTAAATTAATCTCCGCCCTGACACTTTCATATGCAAGGTCCGGGAAATTGTTCTCCTTGCTCAGATGTCCCAGAAAGATTTTCTTAGTTTTATCGCAAAGTACTGTGTCTATGAGTCTTCCTGACATTTCATTACAAAGATGACCATGGTCACCTAAAATACGTTGTTTCAAATAATACGGATACGAGCCGGTCTGAAGCATTCGTATATCATGATTTGCCTCAACAAGCAAAACGTCCGTATCCCTTAAATTATCAACAATATGATCATTATAACACCCTAAATCCGTTGCAACAGCACAGGATTTGTTTCCACTAAAAACTCTGTAAGCACAAGGCATAGTTGCATCATGTGATATCTCAAAAGGATTGATAGACA
>CAYWDL010000299.1:0-2320 GCA_964457015.1 uncultured Roseburia sp.
GAAAACAAAAATACACATATAAGCACGACGGCAAGTATAGATGCCGCCCCGCTTATAAGGAACACTGTTTTCATGAGTTTTTCTTTTAAATTTCCCATATCAGTTTCCCTTCTTTATTATTCGATTTCAGACCAGTCTGTAAGCTCTCCTGTATAAATATTCTTAACCTGTTCAGATGTAAGTGAATCTACCCCTGCGTCCTTGTTAACAATTACTGCAATACCGTCAATGGCAATTGCTGTTGCATTAACACCTGTCTCTGAATCCTTTAAGTCTCTTGATGCCATTCCGATATCGAAGGTTCCCTTTATGGCACCTGAAACACCTGTTGAAGAATCACTCTGCTGTAATTCGATTGTAGCATTCTCATTGATTTCCTTGTATGCTTCAACAAGCTTTTCCATTACAGGATATACAGATGTTGAACCATCAATAACAATCTTTCCTTCTGCCCTTGTGGTTTCAAATGCACCTGTGTTACCTTCACTTATATAGCCTTTATCTTCCACAACCTTCTGTCCTTCTTCGCTTAAGATAAAGTTTACAAAATCTTCAGCTACTTCCGATAAATCATCCTTTGTTACAATATTAAACGGACGTGATACCTTATATGTTCCATTCTTAATATTCTCTACTGTTGCTTCTGCTCCATCAATCTTAGCAGCCTTTACTGTGTCATTTAAGGAACCAAGTGAAACATATCCAATTGCATTTTTATTTCCTGCAACTGTCGTCATCATAACATTGGTACTGTTTGTAATTTCAGCTGTTGCAATTGTTTTATCAACCTTATTTCCATCTGCATCCTTCTCTTCAATTCCAAATAACTCTACAAATGCACCTCTTGTGCCCGAACCATCTTCTCTTGAAATAACTGTTATCTTGCTATCTTCTTCTCCTTCTTTTTTTCCACATGCTGTTAATGTTGACATACCTATAACTGTTACCAAACCTAACATCATAATCTTCTTCATTGACTTCTTCATATTTCTCTACCTTTCCGTCACGACTGTGACTCAACATTTTTTAACTTTTCCTTAAGTTACATTTGGAATTATACCCACACAATGTTAAAGGTAAAATCATAAAAAAGTTAAATGAATGTAAAAACACTCCCAAATGTCAGATTGTCATCTAACCCTTTGGGAGTGTACATCACTTTCACCGTTATATTAATTTTATTGAAATCTAATTGAATCTATAAAGCCATATCCATCCTCCGTTACGGAGCCTAATGCTGAATTAACTGCAACTGCAGCATATATTGTATCAACACCGTCTGAATACAAAAATACTTCGATTAAAACATGTGAATTAATCTTATTAGATTCATTATAATAATATCTGTTAAAGGTAATTCCGTTCTTGTTGGTGTATGTGTTCTTCGCCATATAATTTCCATATGATGATAAAAATTTAGCTTCATATGCATTAATAATTGCAGTTGAAGAAAATGTCCCTGTTGAATCCTTATACGCATATATTTCAACCGCTTCAAGCATATCATTTGCAGTATACACCCTTATACCCTGATTTTCAGAATTAAATTCAAAACCCTCTATGGAATAATAAATTCCTGCCATTCCCACAAGATAACCATTATTCGAAGGGTTTTGATTATTGATAATTTCATCTCCTGATGTTGAACTTCCTCCATTAGCAATTATCTCATTCATAAGTGCTTCATCAAGCTTATCATAATCTATTTTATCGCCTTCGCTGTCATTTTCATCACTTTGAGTTATTGTATCATTTTCTTTATCCTTAGATTCTGTTTCGTCTGTAACATTAACCGCTTTTGAGCCCTCATCATCCGAATCCTCTTCATCTGAAACAGTATTAGTGCCTCCCTCTGATGCATATTTATCAATCAATGAATTTACATTATCTATAGGAGCCTGTACTTCCTTCTCTTCTTCTTTTTTACATGCTGTAACGGAAAACATCGCCAATGCCACCATAAGCACACAAAGTATTTTCTTTTTCATTTTTCTTCCCTCTTATGTAATTCTTTTATTACTGCAATTAGATAAAATATTATGCAATAAAATTATTCAGAGTCAAGCTAAGCCTGACCCTGAACAACTATTTGTATAATTTATTTATTGTAATTAACAATCTTACCAAAATCCGGCTTCAATGAAGCGCCACCAACAAGACCGCCATCGATATTTGCCTGTGCAAATAACTCTGGAGCGCTGTCTGCAGATACGCTACCGCCGTACTGAATTCTGATAGCATCAGCTGTAGCCTGATCATATACTTCACCGATACACTCACGAATTGCCTTACAAACCTCTTCAGCCTGCTCTGTTGTAGC
>CAYWDL010000300.1:0-2309 GCA_964457015.1 uncultured Roseburia sp.
CTTCAAAAACCTGTTTCATAACTGCACCGACGGCAACAATATTCTTTTCGCTATAGAATATCTTACCCACCTCCAATGCCATATTAGCTTCCTTGTATGACTTTGAAACTTCCTTTATATCATTTACGAAAGTACCGATAGCGATACGTGCCTTAGCCATAGCCTCTGTATTGAGCATGTCCAAAACAGTACGGGCAACTCTCATAACATCATCATATGTGTCGTTAGGTCTAACCTCCTTAACAATGATGATATTCTTCTCATCAACCGCAGTTATAAAGTCTCTTGTCTTTCCTGCAAAAAGCGTCCTTACTGTCTCCAATGCACCATTATCCTTCTCGTGCTTTGTCTCGACTATCATTACAACTCTCTTTGTATCAGTATCGATATGTAACTTCTTTGAACGGTTATATATATCAACAAGTAATAAATTATCAAGTAACAGGTTCTTGATGAAATTATCCTTGTCAAATCTCTCTTTATATGCAACTAAAAGATTCTGCAACTGAAATGCAGCCATCTTACCTACCATATATACGTCATTGCCACTACCCTTTGCAAGAAGAATATATTCAAGCTGCTTATCATCATTAACCTTGAAGAACTGACATCCTTCAATCTCCTGATTATCTGCCGGCGAATCCGCAAAATCTGCAACTATATCCTGATATTCACTAGTCTTTGCAAATGTTGACGCAAGGGTCTTTCCCTCTGTATCAAACACACAAAGGTCAACTCTTGCTATTCCTCTTAGTCCTTCTATTACATTCTGGAGTATTTGATTCGAAATCATTTATTTACCTCTCTTTTCCATATGTCGCAAAACCTAATACGCTAGTTTCATTTTAGCACAAATAAAGGGTAATAGCAATAAAAAACCGCAGGTTTTTTCGCAGCGCTCTATTCGCAGCTTGCGCTGCTCATACGCGACTTTCGTCGCATAAAAAAACGAAAACATAAAAGACCGGCCGAATGCAAGCACTCGCCGGTCCTTATATTTTCGCTTTTTTGCGCTTTACTCAATGTTTCGCGTTAGTTTGTAATAACCTTTTCTGTTTCCTTATCGAATACATGAAGCTTATTTAAATCAAATGCAAACTTAATGTTATCGCCAACTCTTGCTGTTGTACGAGGATTTACTCTTGCTGTGCAAGATGTCTTTCCTAAATCGAAGTATAAGTAAACTTCAGCACCAAGTAATTCGTACAATCTGATTGTTGTTTCGATTACAGCATCTGGATTGCTGCTGATCATAATCTCATCATCATGAATATCTTCTGGTCTGATACCCATAACAACTGTCTTACCTATGTAATCACCATCAATTAAAGCTTTAGCCTTTGTTTCAGGAACTTTAATCTTGTTTCCTTCGAACTCTAACATTACGCTTTCGCCTTCTTTTGTAACCTGAGCGTCAATGAAGTTCATAGCTGGTGAACCCATGAAACCAGCAACGAAGAGGTTTGTTGGGTAGTTGTATAAGTTGATTGGTGAGTCACACTGCTGAATAAGACCGTCCTTCATAACTACGATTCTTGTACCAAGTGTCATAGCTTCTGTCTGGTCATGTGTTACGTAGATGATTGTAGCACCTAATCTGTTATGTAATGAAGCGATTTCTGAACTCATCTGTACACGAAGCTTAGCATCAAGGTTTGATAAAGGTTCGTCCATAAGGAATACCTTAGGATTACGAACGATAGCACGACCCATAGCAACACGCTGTCTCTGACCACCTGATAAAGCCTTTGGCTTTCTGTCAAGTAAGTTCTCAAGGTCAAGGATTCTAGCTGCTTCATGAACTAACTTCTTGATCTGATCCTTTGGAGTCTTTCTAAGCTTAAGACCGAATGCCATATTATCAAATACTGACATATGTGGGTACAAAGCGTAATTCTGGAATACCATCGCGATATCTCTATCCTTTGGTTCTACGTCGTTTACTAATTTTTCACCGATTCTCAGTTCACCTGAAGAAATATCTTCAAGACCTGCAATCATACGAAGTGTAGTAGATTTACCACATCCTGAAGGTCCTACGAAGATGATGAATTCCTGGTCTGCAATTTCAAGATTGAAATCTTTAACTGCTTCAAATCCGTTAGGATATACTTTACATACGTTTTTTAATGATAAGTTAGCCATTAAATCTTCCTCCTAAATTATGTTTTGGCATAGCCGCCATCTATGAACTAGTATAAACGAAACATGATTTTTTTCCTATGCCACAAGTACACAAAGTTATCAACTTTTTTTATACATGTTGCCTAATCATTGGCCGGAAGTTATTAAAAATGTATAAACATTCC
>CAYWDL010000301.1:0-2299 GCA_964457015.1 uncultured Roseburia sp.
GAGCCAATGGTGGTATGGCAGGAAGAAATACCACTGCAAATATAGATATTGTTACTAAAGAGGATAAGCAGGGCATTGATATTATCATTAAGCCGGGAACAAAAAATGAAAGTATACATATTCCGGTTATTATCAGCCAGTCAGGCTTGACAGAAATGGTATACAATGATTTTTATATTGGTGAAGATTCGGATGTTGTTATTGTTGCCGGTTGTGGCATTCACAATGGAGGTGATAAGAAGTCTCAGCATGACGGTATTCATAGCTTTTTTGTAGGAAAGAATGCCAAGGTTAAGTATGTTGAAAAGCATTATGGTAAGGGCGAAGGAACTGGCGAGAAGATTATGAATCCTACAACCATCATTGAGATTGATGAAGGTGGATATATGGAGCTTGAAACTGTCCAGATAAAGGGTGTTGACTCAACTGACAGAGTTACAAAGGCAACTCTTAAGGAAGGGGCAAAGCTTGTAGTGGGTGAGAAGCTGATGACCCATGGCAGCCAGTACGCAAAAACTGCATTTGAGGTTGACTTAGATGGTGAAGGTTCAAGTGCAAAGGTTGTGTCAAGATCTGTTGCCAGGGATGATTCTTCACAGCTTTTTTTAGCGAAAATTAACGGAAACAACAAGTGTGTAGGTCATTCGGAATGTGATGCTATTATTATGGATAATGCTAAGATTAGTGCTATTCCGGAGATTAATGCAAACGATTTGAATGCGGAGCTTATTCATGAGGCAGCAATAGGAAAAATTGCAGGCGAGCAGTTAATTAAGCTTATGACTTTAGGTCTTACAGAAGAAGAAGCGGAATCACATATTGTAAATGGTTTCTTGAAATAGGAGGTAACAATGAGAAAAAGTGGTGTATTATTGTCTGTTACAAGTCTTCCATCGGATTATGGAATAGGATGTTTTGATGAGCAGGCATACAAATTTGTTGATGATTTAAAGGCGGCCGGACAGAAGTATTGGCAGGTGTTGCCATTTGGTCATACAAGCTATGGTGATTCGCCATATCAGTCATTTTCAACTTTTGCAGGAAATCCATATTTTATATCTTTAAAGGATTTGATTGAAGAAGGCCTCATAACAGAGGAAGACTGCGAAATGGCAGAAATGGTAGGACATGAAGAGTATGTCGACTATGAGAGAATTTACAATGGCAGATATAAGATATTGAAGAAGGCTTTTGAAAATGCTGACTTAGACAATGATGAAGAATATAAGAAATTCATTGATGAGAACAAGGAATGGGTATTGGATTATGGTCTTTTTATGGCCATAAAAGATAAGTACGATGGAGCAGGATTCTCAGAATGGGATGAGGAAATTCGTCTTAGACGCCCGGTTGCATTGCAAAAGCATAAGGAAGCATGTAAGGAAACTACAAAGTTTTACTGCTATTTACAGTATTTGTTCTTCAAGCAGTGGGCAAAGCTTAAAGCATATGCCAATGAAAGAGGTATTGAAATAATTGGTGATATTCCTATTTATGTTGCATATGATAGTGCTGATGTGTGGACAAATAAAGAATTATTCCAGCTTGATGAGGAAAATCTTCCTACAAAGGTTGCAGGTTGTCCTCCGGATGCATTTACAGAGCTGGGACAGCTTTGGGGCAATCCATTGTACAATTGGGAAGTTCATAAGCAGACTGGATATAAATGGTGGAAGAATAGAATCAAAGCATGCTTTAAAATGTATGATGTAATTAGAATTGACCATTTCAGAGGCTTTGATGAATATTATACGATTCCGTTTGGTGATCCTGATGCAAGAGGTGGCTGTTGGGAAAAAGGACCAGGAATGGATTTGTTCCGTGCACTGAGAGGTGAATTTGGCGAAATGAATATTATAGCTGAGGATTTAGGCTTCCTTACAGACAGTGTAAGAATGATGTTGAAGGAAAGTGGATTCCCGGGTATGAAGATATTGATGTTTGGCTTCTATGCAGGTTCAACCAATGAATATGTTCCATATAATCACGAGGCTAATTCAGTTGTATATACAGGTACTCATGACAATGAGACTACGTATGGATGGTATAACAGTCTGACTGGTGATAATAAGAATATGGTTGATACATATTTGTCTTGTGAAGATGGCAAGGATGTTAATTGGAAGATGATAAAGGCAGCAATGGGAAGCGTTGCCAATACATGTATTATTCCTATGCAGGATTTACTGGGACTTGATAATGCAGGAAGAATGAATACTCCTTCAACAGTTGGTGATAACTGGAAGTGGCGTATGAAAAAGGATGCTTTTGATGAAGAGCTCGCTGCTAAATTGAAGAA
>CAYWDL010000302.1:0-2295 GCA_964457015.1 uncultured Roseburia sp.
TCTTCTTACTCCACTCAGGATCCAAAATATATTTTATATCCGTCGACGAATCCATAAAACCACATTCTGTCAAACTTGCCGGCATTGCCGTTTCCCTCAATACATAAAAATCTGCTGTAGACGTTCCATCTGATCTATTTCCCTTAAGGTTAGCCCTTTCAACAGCATGTTTATAAATTGCCTCCTGAGTCTTTTTTGTTTTTTCTGATACTTCAGGATGAACAAATACCATTGTGCCACCACCAGAACCTCCATTAATACCTGCATTATGATGAACCGATACATAATAATCAGCTTTCCATTCATTTGCCTTTTTTACTCTGTCGACAATATCGACATCTGTTTTTCCACTAATGTCGTCCACTCTCATAGTTTCATGACCTGCGCTTTTTAAATACATTTCAAGAGCAGTTGCCACTCTACTGTTCAATACCCATTCTCTTGTTTCATTTCTATCTAATTTTTTTAATGTTCTTTTGCCAGCTGTATTATTGCCGTGACCGGCATCAATTGCTATTTTTGACATAAACATATCATCTTTCTATAAAACAATTTCAATAATATATTATTCACAATATATTTATGTGCACACCAATTTATTTTTCTCAGGCTGATTAATTACAACAAAGAGTATTTTTATGGATTACATCTCTTGCAAGCATCATATCCCCTATCAATCAGCACTTCTCTATCGCCAGTGTATGTATCATAATACGCTGCATTAATATCCTCAGTAGAAGAGCAACCTGAATAGTGGAACTTCTTTGTATTTGTATTTAGTATATATGTGTTCTTATTTGTTTCTGTTGGTGACTTTGTAGCTTCCACTTCTTCAAGGGAACTATCGCCAGTAGCATAGTTAATTACAATACCTTCCTGAACATTGTAAACAAACACATTGAATAAAATTCCTTCACCATCATCTTCTACAGATTTAGCCTCCATCAAAACCCCGTTAGCCACCAGATTATCTCCATCAAATATAGGTGTTACCCGATACATTACATGATTGCCTGTTTCTGTAACATAATCTGCTACCATATTTTCAAAGGGCAACATTCCGTCCACATTCATAGATCTTGTACCGGTTATTAAATTCTTCTTGTTTGCATTTTCTCCTGTCAACTGATATCCTATCAAGTGGCATCTGTTATATAAGTAATTACCATCTACAATATCATACTTAACTGTATTCCATCCAGTAGGCTTAACCTGTCCAATGCTACCTCTTTCTTCAGTTGGCATAATTTCTTTTCCCACACAGGCATATACAACTCCACATCTTCCCAAGGAATCCAATTCACTATAAAATTCATATGATGTTGTTGTAAGCTCTTCATCTGTAAAATAAGGAACATTATCATTTACTGCAACGTAAGCACTCCCTGAATAATCTGGTATATTTTCCAATGCAATAGTAGCTTCATCGGACTTTTGAGACTGAGTTGTGGTTCCCTCCTGTGAAGTAGTTGATAAATCACCTTTACTTACCGAAGTCTCTGCTTTTGTTTTATTATGGTTATTTGTCTCATCCGTTCTCCCCTGCTGTATCAAACATATTACAATAAAAAAGATGATTGCAAAAACTACATACTCAAACCTTCTTCTCCCAATCGGTCCCTTCTTCCTTGGATCTCTGCCTGGCTTAACCGGTTTCTTATTCATTTACCCATACCTCCTTAGCAATGACCTTGTGCGACGAGCCTGCAAACTCTTCCCGGGATACCATCAAATAATTTTCCATCGGTAAATCAAACCATTTGTCCGCCGGATAAACCCTATTCCACCTAAAAATTACAATTTTATCAATCTTATCTTCATATCCGGTTAATGATAAATTTTCCACAAAGCAATAATCTTCATTCTCTGCTTTGTCCAAAAAAGCTTCATCCACCATAATATTTTCCAATAACGGCTGTTCAAATTGTTTTTCCGTATATTTATTAATCCATAACTTTGCACCGTTACATTCATTTATAATATTCTCTCTCAATAATCTATCTTGACTCTGCCTGCGATTATTAAACATCATACCATTGTTATCATCTAAAACTACTATAATTACCATATTTCCTCCCGTTCAAACATACACTTCTGGAAAATCATAAAGCAACCACCTCAAATAGCTTACCTTTATATAAATATGATATTTTATTTCCATCCATTTTTCAACATCCAATTTCTACATTTCTACAGAAAAAAGTCTCACATCAAATGAGCACCTGATGACTAACGAACGCAAAAATAGAGTTTGCTTCGCAAACTCTTCGCGCCCGAGCGGAATTGCAACGCAAT
>CAYWDL010000303.1:0-2272 GCA_964457015.1 uncultured Roseburia sp.
AATAAAAGGTATGCCTACCGCAAGAACCTTAACATTTAGCGAAGAAGATGAGTTGGCTTCAAATTTTATGGATATATGTAATGATATTGATAAAGTAATTGATGTATATGCATATGGTTCTCATAATGTTGGAATCGAAGGATTAACAGAAGAAAACAGAAGTGGGAAGGTTAGGTCTTATTCAAATGCCTATGAAGAATATATTGTTAAAGGTGATGCGCCTAAAGAAGGCGAAATTTTAATACCGAACTATCTTGATATGTTAACTAATGGTCAGTATGAAGATGCGTCACAATATATAGGCAAGAATATTACATTAGTAACCAATGATTATAATGAAGAAAGATTGGTATATACATATAAGGTGTCTGGAACATACGATAATTTATATGCAGTTACAGGATTTGAAACTATGTTTGTTAAGCCGGAAGAAGCTGTAAAGATAGTTGAAGCAACCTATGATGGAGTGGAAAAGTATATTGCTGAAATTGAAGAAAGTTTACATGAAGATACTATATTTGATTATTCTAGTTTGGAGTTTATCAATAAATACGCAGTTGTTGTAGATGATTATAATAATATCGAACAGGTTAAGGGAGAGTTGCATGAAAGACTGGGCGTATCTGCTAGAGTTGAAGTGAACGCAAGTCATAATGAACTACAGATGATGTTTGATAATATGCAGTTTATAGTTTCAGTTTTAACAGTAATTCTTTTAATTGCAGTTATTATTATGATGATTGTAACTATAGGAAGTGATATTAGAAGTAGAAAAAAGGAAATGGCTATGTATTTGGTACAGGGGTACGAAAGAAAGAATCTTTTGGAAATATTAAGTGTTGAATATGTATTTAGATTGGCTCCTGTTTTAATTTGGGCTATGTTTGCGTCTTGTGTAATATTGTTTGTAGAAAATATAGTAATTGATAAGTTTTTTAGTATGGAATATCAAATTTTGAATATGAGCTTTGATGTTAATACGTTAGGTGTTGGAATAATGATTTTATCTATAGTGTTATTCACAGCTGTATTTAATATTTATGAGCAGATAAAAGGAATTGATTTATTAAAAGAAATTAAGTCAGAAGGATAACAGATGATACAATATATTTATAAAAAGATGATTTGTGATAAAAAAGAAACCATAGGTGATATATTGATTATTTCTTGTATAATAGCAATGCTTACAATATGTCTTCAAATTGTAAGCAAATTAACAATGGTTTTGAAAGACAATTGGCTTGAAGATAGATTACAAGTTGTTGAAATTACGGATACGTTTATAAGAGGAAAACTTGGAGTGATAATTGTTTTTGTGTTTTTGATTATTGGTATAATATATGTTTTCGGTATTGTATTGTTTGGTATAAAGTTACAACTTGAGATTGTAAAAGAACGAGCAAAAATAAGCGTGTTTCAGGTATTGGGGTATACAAATGTGCAGATAAGTATTTCATTGTTTATTGGAAAAATGATAGAGATAATTGTAGCCTTACTATTTGGTACTATATTTGCTTGGGGAATATGGAAAATATTATGTGAACAAGATGTATTTTATAATTTTATAATCATATTTGATAATAATATAGGTTTTCAAATGGAATGGACTTTAATTAATATGTTTGTAATGATATTTTTTTCATTTCCGGTTATATATATGGCATTGAGAAAAAAGGTACATATTATGGATATGAAAGGAGAGGAATGATGAGTAGTAGTATAGAAGTGAATAATATAACAAAGGTATATCCGAATAAAACAGAGGTACTAAAAAACTTTTCATATAAATTTGAAGAAGGAAAATTTTACGCAATTATGGGACGCTCAGGAGCTGGAAAGTCAACCTTGTTGAATATAATTGGAACAATTGATAATCCTTCATCAGGAGAAGTGTTGTTGTTTGGTGAAAATGTTGCGAGTTTTAGTGAACGTAAGAAAGCTAGGTTAAGAATGAAACAGATAGGATTTGTGTTTCAGGGATTTTACTTGAATCCGTATTTGAATTCACTAGAGAATGTTATGATTCCAATGCGTATTAATTCTGAAATTAATGCAAAAAAAAGAAAAGAAGTGGCATTAAATTTGTTAGAGAAGTTTGGAGCAAAACAGCTTGAGGAATCAAAACCATCACAAATGAGCGGAGGAGAACAGCAAAGAGTATGCATTGCAAGAGCCTTAGCTAACAATCCAAGAATTGTTCTAGCAGATGAACCAACAGGAAATCTTGATGAAGAAAATGAGATGATTGTGTTTGAGTATTTGAAAAAATTGT
>CAYWDL010000304.1:0-2270 GCA_964457015.1 uncultured Roseburia sp.
GATTCAAACGAGAGAGAGATAATTCCTTCAGAGTTAGGGAATAAGCTTGTTGTTAAGGTTGTAGCTGAGGATTATGTAACAACAAATGAGTTTACTATTAATGTAAAGTAGCTATTGGGAGGAAAAATGAATAAAAGAGATACGGTGTTTTTTATTGAGAAGGAATATAACGAGTTCCTGCTTAATCTGGAAAATAATTATAAAGAGCTGGCGAAGGATAATTTTGACAGATTTGCTCAATATGTTGATGAGGCAAAACAGGATGGTAAGTTAAGTAAGAGACAGATAAAAAAGTATGACAATATCGTTGAAAAGTATACAAGAATGTATAATGGAGACGAGGAGGCTGTTAATGATACGAAGTATGCTATGTCCTCTACGAAGGTAGCATTTATTATTGTTGGAGTGGTCATTGGCATTGTTTTGGTTGCACTTATGGTTTTCTTTGTATGGAAGAGCAGGCAGACATCATCTGATGCAATTGAGGATGGAACAACAGCCGTTGAATATCCTACCAGGAAGAATCCTTACGCCAACAGCGATGATGGTGGTGGAAGGGACATTACTGTAAGTGATGAAAAGATTGAAAAGGTGGAATTTACCAGACAGGCTGAGAAGCTTGACAGAGGTCTTGTTGCCATTAAGACAGACGAGGGTGTGTTTTTAAGCTGGAGATATCTTGGTACTGATGACGAAAGCTTAGTATTCGATGTGTATAAAAATGGTGAACAGGTAAAAACGGGTATTGACGACAGAACAAATTATGTTGATAGCGAGGGAACAGAAAGTGACCAGTATTATGTTGAGGCTGTTCTTGACGGAAATGTCATGGATACATCAGCAACTGTAACTGTACAGTCAGCAAATTATTTTGATATTCCGCTTGATATACCTTCACCGCTTACAATGCCTGATGGAACTACATGTTCGTATTCGGCAAATGATGCCAGTGTGGGCGATGTGGATGGAGATGGACAATACGAGATTATTTTAAAATGGGACCCTTCAAATGCTCATGATAATTCCCAGGATGGATACACAGGAAACGTATATATTGATGCATATGAGCTGGACGGAACAAAGCTTTGGAGAATTGACCTTGGTGTGAATATCAGAGCCGGTGCCCATTATACACAGTTTATGGTATATGACTATGATGGTGATGGAAAGGCAGAGATGATTTGCAAGACAGCTGACGGCACTGTGGATGGCGTGGGAAATGTTATCGGCGATGCTGACGCTGATTACAGAACAGAAGTGGGAAGAATACTTGAAGGACCTGAGTTTTTAACATTGTTTGATGGTATGACAGGAGAGGCACTTGATACTATAGATTACGAACCTTCCAGAGGAAATGTTTCTGACTGGGGTGACGGATATGGTAACAGATGCGACAGATTCTTGGCAGCGACGGCATATCTTGATGGTGAAAAGCCAAGTGTTATTATGTGCCGTGGATATTATACCAGAGCTGTTTTGGCAGCGTATGATGTTGTTGATAAAAAGCTTGTTCATAAATGGACATTTGATAGTGATGACCCGGGCAATTCAAAGTATGCAGGTCAGGGCTATCACAATCTTGCTGTTGCAGATGTTGATTGGGACGGTTATGATGAAATTGTGTACGGTCAGTGTGTAATTGAATCAGATGGAACAGGTAAGTATTCAACGAATTTTGGTCATGGTGATGCCCTTCATGTTGGTGATTTTTTACCGGAGAGAGACGGACTTGAGGTATGGGGATGTCTTGAAGGTTCTCATGGAGCAATTCTCTATGATGGTGTTGATGGCGAGATATTATTGAGAATAACAGCGGATGATGATACAGGTAGAGCAATCTGTGGTAATTTTATTCCTGAAAATAACGGAGCAGAATTTGTAAGTGCGGCAGATAGCTTTGTTTATGATGCCAATGGAAATAAGCTTACAACATGGGGAAGCATTTCAGGTATGGGTATGAATTACGCCATTTATTGGGATGGAGACCTTGAGCAGGAGGCGATGGATAAAACCACCATAACAAAGTATGAAGAAGGCTCTATTTTTAACGGAAGTGGTGTTACTTCAATTAACGGAACAAAAGCTAATACATCGTTGTGCGCAGATATACTGGGTGACTGGAGAGAAGAGGTTATATGGCCTACTACTGATAGTAAAGCACTTAGAATATATACCACAACAGATGAGACAGAGTATAGAATATATACATTAATGCATGATTTGCAGTATCGTTGTCAGATTGTATCGCAGAATGTTGCATACAATCAGGG
>CAYWDL010000305.1:0-2245 GCA_964457015.1 uncultured Roseburia sp.
GCAGGACAGTCAATGCTTGCTCAGGCAAACCAGTCAACACAGGGCGTTTTATCATTACTTCAGTAATATAAAATTTGCTTAAGCTGTATTATTAAAAATGTGAACTATCGGAGGAGGATCACCATATTGGTGGTCCTCCTTTTTTGGCTCTTTGTCAAGAGTTTAGGGAAATAACTTTGTAGGAGAATATGGAGTGAAAGAAAATATAGAGAATATAATAAAAATAGTAAATAATCAAAGTGGAAACCTTGAAGAGTTTGTAGCAATGCAGAAAGAATTTGATGAAATATCGTTGTATTTAAAAGCAAATCCAACTAGAAGTGAAGCGTTTGAAAAAGTTATATTAAATATGATAATGAATATTCCTATGTATGACAGTTATTGCATATATCTCTTGAGCGCATTGGTAAAAGTGACAGAAAAAATAGAATATATGGAAATTTTACTTGAGTATATAATTAATATGGAAGCTATGGATATATGTAGCTTAGAGAATCTGCTGCATCAGATAAAAGTAATACTATTCAATATGCCGCATTTAGGTAATGAGCGTGTAGGACGAATGCACGATGAGTTGTATAATAACTTTATAACAACACTAAAGTCGTTTCTGTCGTTGAAGCGAAGAAAAAAAGAAGAGCGTAACGGCAATAAGGTAATTGTAATGACAGGACAGTTATTGAATGAGCGTCATGCGCCAACACATAGTACTTTGGAAAGAAGCCTTATGCTAAGAAATATGGGATATGATGTAACTATTGTATCTACAACAGAAGAGGCTGTTTTAGGAGGGGTTATACCTTTTTACAAACAAAGTAAATGCAATATAATTGAGCTTTTTAATGGTGAGCATATATATCCTTATGAAGATAAAGAGTTTGTACTTTATCAGGCTGAAAATGGTTTGATAAAAGACAACGGGATAATTGAACTGATAGATTATATACAGAATGTCAATCCGTATTTTGTAATGTATATAGGCGGAAGAAGTTATGTGGCGGATATAATCAACGATTTTTGCCCAGTAATAACAGTGTCTACGGTGTTCTCGTCAATATCCAATGGAAATACAGATTTTGCAATTGTGGGAAGGAAAGTAAATGAAGAAGAACGAAAAAAGTATAATAGTGAGATAATCGAAGTACCGTTTACATTTACTTTGACTGAAAAGAAGAAAACATTTACTAGAGCTGAACTAGGAATTCCAGAAGAGAATTTTACAATAGTTGTCGTTGGAAATAGGCTTGATGCAGATGTAACAAAAGAGTTTATTGAATGTATTAAACAAGTAGATGATATTTTTGTTGTTTTTATAGGTAAGTTTGATATGCATAAAAACTATGTAGAGTTAGATGAGTGGTATGGAAATAATACTATGGCAACTGGTGACGTCAAGGATGTTATGGGAGTTTTGGAACAATGTGATTTATATGTAAATCCTAGACGTTTAGGTGGAGGGTTTTCTGTAATAGAAGCTTTTCATGCAGGTATGCCAGCGGTGTCTATTAATTATGGAGATGTCTCGGTTGCGGCTGGCGAGGAGTTCTGTGTTAAAGATTATGATGAAATGATTGAAGTGATAAATAGATATAAAACTGATAAAAAGTTTTATGATATGATGCTTGAAAAGGGCAAGCAGAGAGAAGCGTACATAACTGATGGAGACAGACATTTTAAGGAAGGAATTGCTAAAATATTAAATAGTAAAAATTTTTTTTAAAAAAATTAAGAAAAGGTGTTAAGTTATTTGGGATATCACCGATATATATTGTGTAAGGAAGATACAAACTTAAGTATTGTAAAAGAACTAGTAAAGGAATTAAAATGCATATAGATAAATATATGTAAATCAAGGAGGACGAAATTATGATAATACAGCACAATATGGCAGCAATGAATTCAAACAGACAGTTAGGAATAGTAGGCGGACAACAGTCTAAGTCAACAGAGAAGTTATCTTCAGGTTATAAGATTAACCGTGCAGCAGATGATGCAGCAGGACTTACAATTTCGGAAAAAATGAGAAGCCAGATTAGAGGACTTAGCAAAGCTTCTACAAACGCAGAAGATGGAATCTCTTTAATTCAGACAGCTGAAGGAGCTTTAAATGAAGCACATGAAATTCTTCAGAGAATGAACGAATTAGCCACACAGGCAGCTAATGATACAAATACAACAGCGGATAGAACGGCTATCGATAAGGAAATGGATGCTCTTACAAGCGAACTTAACAGAATCGCATCTA
>CAYWDL010000306.1:0-2240 GCA_964457015.1 uncultured Roseburia sp.
TATTTGTAATACCCGCAATAATACCTATCACAAATGCATCCTCTACACCTACTATCACAAGAACAATTGTTGATAAAAAAGCCACAATCACTGCCTCAATCATCTGCCCCTTGATATAACCTGAAAATGTCTCATTCACAATATGAAGAGTCTCTCTTACAACCCTTCCGGCCTTGCTTTCCCTAAATACAACGTACAGAAATTTATCCCAAATTCCCTTGAAATATTCATGATTTGCCAAAAGATATATGCTTAATACAAGTGAAATAACAATCTGTACAACATTACTTCCTAAATTCACCAAAAAGCCAACGATTGAGCCTACAATCCCAAATACAAACTTCTGGACCACTTCAACTAAAGTGCCCATCTGAGACATTATAATATCTCCAAACGGAATATCATATTGATTAATAAGCTTTTGGACCATATCAGTAGAAATTTCATTTTTCTCAAGATAACCCAAAATGCTTACTATAATATTAGAAAAGGTACTGCTCTTTGAAATCTGTCCACCAATCATAAAATATACTCCGACTATAATTGCCACGATTATACTTATAACTCCAACATATGACACAAAAATACCAATACCACGGCACAACGACCTATTCTTAATAAAATGCTTTCTGTTCATGAGAAAATTCTCGATTGCGCTCATAGGACCATATAACAAATACGCAATAACCAAGCCTATTATAAATGGCATCACAAGGTCAATAATCGTTTTAACTCCCGACACAACCTTACTATACACAAGTGGCACACTGTCAATAAATGCAATGGCAATATATATAATTACAGCGGACACTATCAGATACTTAAAAAATTTCGAATACTTCTTATCCATACTTTCCTCCACAATCCTCTACAGTATTTACTAGTATATTTGGAATTATATCACACTTTTGATGGTTTTCAATGAAAAACTTTTATTTACAAAGTACTTTGTGAATTGAAGTTTTAAAATTGTTGTCTTATTTTTTTCCATATGTTAAAATTTCTATATTAAACATACATATTAAGGATGGTATTTTTATGGATAAGAAATTAGAATTTAATGAAGCTTTATCGTCACTTATTGAATTTGCCACCGTCAATGGAAATGTTATTACTTCCAATGATATAAAGGCTCACTTCAAGGATATAGTTGATGATGAAGCAAAATATATGGCTATATATAAATATTTACTCAGTCAGAAAATCAAAATTTCAGACATAGACGAGGATAACGAGACGGTGGATGCGGTATTACCTAACGCTGCTGAAACAGAGGAGGGAAAAGCCTTTCTTCAAATGTATTATGATGAAATGAAGGATTTGACTGTTGAAGCTAATGACTCATTGGATACGCTCATTAGCGCTTCGTTGTCAGGGGATAAGAATGCCATAAACAAGCTTACTGAAATGCATCTTGGCTTAGTTGTCGAGGTTGCCGGAGAATTCAAGAATTCCCCACTTAGAGAGTCCGACTTAATCGGAACAGGTAACGTTGCTTTATTTGAAGCCATCGTAGGATATGATGGCTCCGCAAATGATTATTCTTCATATTTAAGGGAATATATTCGTAACGCCATAAACCTGGCAATAGAAGAAGAGATTAGCTCTGTCCGTGTATTCAACCACGCTGCCAACCGTGCAAATGCATTGAGCGACGCTACCACAGAATTGGCAAAGGAGCTGGATAGAGAAGCTACTTTGGAGGAATTATGTGAAAAGCTTTCGCTTTCAGAAGAAGAGGTTAGAAATACAATGAAGATGTCTTTGGAAGCTATTAATAAGAATCCGATGGAGGAGTAGTTTTTACAATAACAAAGGTTGCGAAACCATTACAGTTCGCAACCTTTAATTTTACTATTCTACTTAAAATGTCTTAATCTTACATCCAAGCCTTAACCTTTGAATAGATACCTTCAGCATCAAGACCATACTTAGCAATAAGCTTAACAGCAGGACCTGACTCACCAAATACATCATTTACACCAATCTTAAGTACAGGTGTTGGAGCGTTTGCTGATAAGCAATCACAAACAGCTGAACCTAAACCGCCGATTACTGAATGTTCTTCAACTGTAACTACCTTGCCTGTTTCCTTAGCAGCTGCAATTACAAGTTCTTCATCTAATGGCTTAATTGTATGGATGTTGATAACCTTAGCATCGATACCATCTGCTGCAAGCTTTTCTGCTGCTGCAAGAGATTCTGCAACACATAAACCTGTAGCGATGATTGTAACATCC
>CAYWDL010000307.1:0-2226 GCA_964457015.1 uncultured Roseburia sp.
ACCTATGACCCATTTGGTGATGGCAGGATGCTCTACACCGTAAAAAATGTAGTGACAGATAACCCCAAATTGAAGTATAATGATGGTGTAACTAATCTGTTTCTATATACAGAGGGTACTGTCGGTGGTTCAAAGGAACTTAAGAGTCTGCTAAAACATATGACACACACCATCGCTGACAATGCTCTTGATTCAGACTTGGAGCAGATACAAACAATAGTTGACTCTGTTAAGAGCGATAGAGAAGTGGGTGAACGCTATATGTCGATGGAAAAGATAATGAAATCTGCAGAATATCATGGTTATACTGAGGGTATGGCTGAGGGTATGGCTAAGGGTATGGCTGAGGGCATAGCCAAAGGCAAATCTGATACAATACAAAGCTTCATCGAAGTATTACAGGAACTATCCATACCAACAGACACAATAAAATCCAAACTATTGGAAAAATTTAATCTTTCTGAAACTGAAGCTGATGAATATCTGAAAATCATAAGTAACTAGTTAATTTTGGACGATATTGGTATAACAAACGGACTATTTGATATATACAAATGTATTTCAAATAGTCCGTTTTCTTCATTATGGTTATTTCAAAAGCTCCTCTGTCACAGTATTTTTAAAACTAATATGGCCAGAAGCCACAGGGAGGAAATCCGAAAGATTTTCCAGCTTACTCTAAATATTTTCACTTGGGAAAAATCCTGCCCTAAATTATAGTTCCTCCTCATACTTCTTGAATCTGAGTGTCTGATATACACTTGTTGCAAAATGTGCTAACGCTATCAGAATCACACCCAGCATCTCACCTGCAATCAATAAAACCACCATAACCAGGCTAAATACAACAGTTGAGAACAGATTGACATCCTGTGCAACCTTACCTCTTATCATAATATTTCGCTCATCATTTTCTTCAATCTTAGCTTCTTTGTCGTTTTCAAACCATATATTAACTGCCTTGTACATGCCTAAAAATGCTACAATAAAAAATATTATCCCCACTGCAGCTATACCGTACTTTGCCACATTCCCAAGGTCAAATTCTGCACTTTGGTTGGACATAACCACCAGAAATGTTCCTACAGCCCAACAAATACCACTTATAATACCATACTTCTTAACACCTGACTTCTTCATACCTAGTCCTCCTCATAAATAAAAATATCTTCTATTGACATATCAAAATATTTTGCAAGCTTAAACGCCAATAATATGGATGGATTGTACTTTCCACTTTCCAATGAACTTATGGTCTGCCTCGAAACCTCCATAGCCAACGCTAATTCTTCCTGCTTTATCCCTCGTTCCTTACGCAACTTCTCTAAAATATTTTTCATACGCCCTCCCTTTCAAAATTATTTTTGTAAAGTTAACTTTACATTAATATATCATATGTAATATAGTATGTCAAGTCAACTTTACATTTATTAAAAAACAGACGAGATAAACTATCTCGCCTGCTTATTTTACTATTTATTTAATTCTTTTTACTGATATCTTCTTTTGCTTAATACCGGTACTACTACTGTTCCTATAATACCTGCGCACGCAAGAAGCAATAACAACATCATGTCCACACTATCTGCTGTATTTGGAGATACTATGCCAGCGCCGGAGTCAGAATCTGTTTCTGTACCAGAACCATCTGCGCCTGTAGTTGTTTCTGTTTCTGTACCAGAACCATCTGTACCTGTAGTTGTTTCTGTTTCTCTTTCCGGTACTTCTCTTGTAGCACCACAGTCATTACAATCAGCGTCATACTCATCTGTGTATGTATGTGTGATATCTGTTTCCGCTATAGAAACCATGTATGATGAAACTATTGTACCATCTGTCAATGTTAATTCACAAATATATTCGCCTACTTCATGGTTAGTAAGCTTCTTTGTTGTCTGACCTTCTACAGCTTCACCTACTATTATTCTCTCCATGGTAATTTCAGCAGTAAATTCTTCAGAAGCCATTAATCCAACAACATATTCTTCTGATGAATCAGCTTCAATGTAATATACTCCATTTTCATATTTTAAAACACCATAAGTGTTTTGGGTCATCCACATAGATCCTGTTATATTTGGAGTAGAAGGAACTATTTTAATCAAATATCCTTCTTCAACTTCAAAACAAACAATTATATCATAAACTTCGTCAGTACCCATATCATAGGGTTCCGATGTCCATACGCCGTCTTCATACACACCATCTTCAGCTTGCGCTCCTATA
>CAYWDL010000308.1:0-2220 GCA_964457015.1 uncultured Roseburia sp.
AAAGAACATAAAGTCCAGTATGTATTTTGTGAATTTAATAAGCGTGTCCTTGTTCATATGTATCCTCCTACATTTTGATTTATTCAACTTGCCCCTTATGTAAGAAATGATACAATAACTTTTATTGTTTGTCAACTTATTTTTATCGTTTTACAATAAGTTTATATTGAGACACAAAAAAATGAGTGTTTTTACACACTCATTCTATAGTTATATTAAAATCCACCTTCATTATATGCTCTCGCAATAAAATACGATGGTTCATAATAAGCACCACAATCATAATCATCCAGTTTTTCACATATTGAATCATTATACACTCTTATTGCACCTGCAATATAATCCTCTTCAAATCTAAGAGTATCAACAATTAATCTTGTATACACCTTTCCCATTTGAGTTTCTGTTGGAATTTTAGTCTCAAGACGTTCTTCAATATCAGTTACATCGAAATCACCTTGCTCTAAACCATATTCCATTATCCATTCATCTTCTATCTTCAACGGATTTTCGCAATGAAGAACATTCGCCAGGCTTATTAATCTCACCAACTCTTTTCTTCCTATTTTATTTACAACATAACTATTCTTTTGTTTAAGTTTTCTTGCAACTCTTTCAATCATATAGCACAAAAAATACAAATCATTTTCAGTTACTTCTTCATCATCAAAAAAGATGTTTGTCATACTTCATAACTCCTTTCAAATTTCAGTTTTTCAAGTGCTCTTTCTGTACAAAACACAATCTGATGGGTTGGATATTTAAATTTAACTAACACCCAAAATGCTTCTCTTGTAATTTTTCCACTTACATAATCTTCTATATAATCCCAAATTGTATCATCAGCCATTGGTCCTTCAACAATGTCATACGAATGTTCAATACCACGCCTACAATCCACAACAAAATCAAGCCATTCTTCTGTCATTTTTTCAAATACACATTTTCTGATTTGATCATCTGCTTCATATTCATACACATTAACAATATGACTGTTTCTCTTTGTTAATGCCCAACGAAGTGCTTGTTTTTCTATATTCGTACAATAAAAACCATACCCAAAGTCTTTATAGTAACCATTTGTTAAAATCTTTGGTTTCTGTACAATTGTATTACTTCCGTGATATAATGCCATCTTACTCCTCCTATTTTTTTTAATATCATTAACCTTCAAATAACTAACTTATGATATATTATAATTCATACCTTTTTATTTTTCAATATAAAAAGCCTATCGCAATAACTTGCGATAGACTTTTCCTTACATAAACTTAAAAAGAATCAACACTATTATAAATGCAACGATTATGAGTCCCGCCGCCAAAAGTGTAGGCACCAGCATCATCCTTGTAGCCATCCAGTATGTTCTCCAAATATCTCCAAGAGATGAGCTTGTGCTTGTTTTACTAAACTTGCTGCCACCAGTCACCGAAGACATGTCAGCAACAGTTCTTCCGTCATCTATATATACTATCTTTTCTTTTTTCTTTTTTTCTTTTTTATCTGCCATGATAATTCACCACTAATCAAGCAAATGACATGCTGCAAAATGTCCATTACCATATTCCTTATACTCAGGAGTAACATGCTTACATATTTCCTTTGCATGAGGACAACGTGTATGGAAACGACAGCCCTTTGGTGGATTTGCAGGAGAAGGTATGTCTCCGTTAAGAATTATTCTTTTCATCTTAACATCAGGGTCCGGATAAGGTATTGCCGAGAACAATGCCTGTGTATATGGATGCAATGGGTTATCAAAAATATCCTTCTTGCTACCAAACTCCATCATAGCTCCCAAATACATAACACCAATCTTATCTGAAATAAACTTAACTACAGATAAGTCATGGGAAATAAATACATAAGTAAGATTCATTTCCTCCTGAAGCTTCTTCAAAAGATTAATAATCTGCGCCTGAATAGACACGTCAAGGGCTGATACAGGCTCATCACATACAACCAAGCTTGGATTAACTGATAATGCTCTTGCGATACAAATTCTCTGACGCTGACCACCAGAGAATTCATGAGGATATCTCTCATAGTAATAATCCCTAAGACCACATTTATCCATCAAATCAAGGACATAATCCTTAATCTCTGCCTTTGGCACAATCTTATGCACCTCGACAGGCTCTGAAAGTATGCCACCAACTGTACTTCTTGGTGGAAGTGATGAATATGGGTCCTGGAAAATAATCTGCATCTTCTTTCTAA
>CAYWDL010000309.1:0-2152 GCA_964457015.1 uncultured Roseburia sp.
AATATTCTGATATCTTGTAGTCTTTCGTACACCGTCCAAGGATAAGCACCCTTCTTCAGTCTCATACGGTGTATCTTTCTTTATAATCACTGGATTAAACATAACTACATCAATCATACCAATGTTTACAATAATAATATTTTTCTTTACTCCTATCATATTTGCAGCCATACCAACGCAACGTTCTCTGTTTGCCTGCAACGTATCCTGCAAATCTCTTCCAATCTGTATATCCTCTCTGGTTGCAGGCTCTGACTTCTGTCCCAGAAATAATATATCTCTCATAATAGGTTTAATCATTGTGACTCTCCTTAAAACGGTCTGAACGCAGGCATCAACTGAAGCTTAAATAGATTTCTCTTATGTCTCTCGTCAATCTTTTTCTTCAATTCCTCATCCTCACACTCACCATATCTTATATATCTGTCCAAGGTTGCATAAGTAAATCCGAGATTCATCTCATCAGTCTTACCTGTAAGCCCATCACTTGGCACCTTATCAACAAGATTATCCGGTAATCCGCATTCACTTCCGATTGCCTTTACTTCCTGAACGGTAAGGAATGATAATGGGCTGAAATCACCAGCTGCATCGCCGTATCTTGTTGAATATCCAACATAGTCCTCACTTAAATTGCAGGTATTGACAACTCGCCCATTGTGACTTTGGCTAACTGCATATAAAGTAGACATTCTGATTCTAGGAGGAAGATTAACAATTGTCTGATTTGAAACCTCCACACCACTTGCCTTCATTTGATTAATAACGCCATCAAATGCATCCTTAATATTTATCACATAATTCTTTATTCCAAGAAAATCCACCAGCTGCTTTGCACAATCAATATCACTCTGCTCGCCATTTGGCATTAACACACCGATAACTCTGTCCTTACCAAGCGCCTCAACACAAAGGGCTGCTGCCACTGAGCTGTCCTTACCACCTGAAATGCCGATAACTGCATTACAGCCAGGACCATTTTCCTCAAAAAAGTCCCTAATCCACTGCACAACTCTTTCCTTCATTTCCTTTGCTTCAAATTCAAAATTGTTATTCTTATAAGTATAATCTGCCATTAAAAATTTCCTCCATGCAAAATGCTTCTAATTTCCTGTAAGCTCTGTTCCTTAACCATCTTTCCGTCCTTAAACACTGTAACCAGCTGATTTTCAGGACATTCACAGGCTTCCTTCCATGTATATCCATCCTTAAATGTATATTCACCATTTTCAAGGCGAACTATACAGCAGCCCTTCTGACTCTTCTTAAAGCCGCCATCCTTTGGATTCTTAAAGATTGGATATGGCTCATCATTAATCTCGCAATAGGTTGCTTTAATACAAGAGCTAAATGTATCTCTTGTAAACGGCTTAAGAAGTCCATCCTCCTCAATACATTGGAACGAGAATGAGCCTACGCCTAACGCAACATTCTGGCAGGCGAAGCCGGCTTTTTTAAGGATTTCATAAATCTCCTCGCAACGCTGAACAGTGATTGAATCACCATAAATTGCCTTGACATGTGGATCAAGAACCTTGTAGCCCTTGCTGTTAATCGTTCCGCCGAATTCATCCCAAAGCTTAAATACTGTTTTTGTAACAACATCCACACAATCACCTGAATCGCCTCGCATAAGCATACAGCCATTATGAGCAAGGATTTCTTTCTTAAGCTGTGGAAGTACATTTTCTATTATATTCCAATAATCATATGAGTCAAGGACCGCTGAAAAGCTTGTATTTGGATAAATCTCTGTCAACAATCTTCTAAGTAATGTAATCTCGTCACCATCAACTGCATAATTACTGCACATTACAGAGTGCTCTGTACTAGGACTACCAAATGCAACTGGCTCCTTAGTACAATCACAATTATAATTCTGCTCAAGATAAGGAATAGTCGGTACTGTAGCTGTGTTTAAAAAAGATAAACACCAGCCTGCGCCTGCCTTAATGGCTGACTCTGTACACTCCTCACCTCTAAAGTCAAATGCTCCTAACGCTCTTGCTCTTGATATTTCATCATCACAGGTTTCATCATAATATTTATTTACGATTTCTCTATATGTGTAACCTACCGTGGCGGCAAGCATCGGATGCCAGCTTTCTGCTGAAATCAAGCTTTCCAAAGCCTGTGGCAGCCATGCAAAATC
>CAYWDL010000310.1:0-2151 GCA_964457015.1 uncultured Roseburia sp.
AATGAAAATCAGCTTAGCTATATTTTGTGCAGGGACAGACATAGCCAGGTTAAAACTACATTGTCTACGTGGGCATCTGATACACAGCTTTGCTACGGATGGTTCACATTTCAATATCCAAAGGAAGAGCTTTTGAGTGATGAGGTTGTAAGCAGAATTGAAGCTCAGGTGTCAAAGATAGAACAGGTTCTGTATTCCGAAGATTATGAGGAGTTTTTGACGTATTCACAGTACATTGACGTGGATTCATTTGTAGATTATTTTGTGGTAAATGAGTTCTTTATGAATTATGATTCAGGAAATAACTCAACATATTATTATCAGGATTCAGCTCATAAGTTTTCTATGGGACCGTTGTGGGACTATGATAACTGCTGGGATAATTATAAGCTGGAGGCCGGTGATGCAGAATATGTCGTGTTTGTATTGAGACCTTGGTTTGAAAAGCTGGTGCAGGATCCTGAGTTTGTGGAAAAGGTGTGCAAAAGATATAATGAGCTTAGACAAACAATTTTTTCTGATGAGTATATGATAAGCTTCATTGATGAAACTATTGAATATCTTGGAAATGCAATATATAGGGATAGAAGCAGATGGAGAGCAGAATATGAAGCAGAGCATATGCTTATTGTAGGTGAAGAAGGACAGGGGTATATTATAGATAGAAATCGTGAGACTTATGAAGAGGAGATAGTTCGACTTAAGGATATGATTATAAGTCATGGAGAGTGGCTTGATGAATATCTTGATGATTTTCTTTCAGGTTACACAGTTGAAGAAGAACAGGGAACAGCTGCTAAGAATAAGTCAGTGTATGCGGTGACGCTTGTTGTGTCGTTTTTGGTAATTATTGTTTTGGTTAACAGAAAAACCAACGGATTATAAGGAGAGGAATGAGATATGGAAAAAAAGAATAAATCCACATTGTCTACAGTGTTAACGATATTTACTATTGCATTTCTTATAATTTATATTGGTTGGAGAATATTATTCACATTACCTGACTATGAGATATACGGATGGGTAGCATTTATAGCCGGTATAGGACTGGTTGTTGCAGAGGCTATATCTGTAATGGAGGCACTGCTTCAATGCTGGGATTTGAATAATCAGTATGTGCCTAAAATGCCAGAAATACCTGATGACTGGTATCCTGAAGTGGATGTTATGATTGCAACACACAATGAAGAGGAAGAGCTTCTGTTTAAGACAGTTAATGCCTGTACAAGAATGAAATATCCGGACAAGAGTAAGGTGCATATTCATATATGTGATGATACTAATCGTCCTGAAATTAAAAAACTGGCTAAGGAATTAAATGTTAATTATTTTGGCTTAAGTGATAATAAGCTTGCTAAAGCAGGTAACTTAAATAATGCAATTGGAAAAACAAGTGCTCCTTTAATAGTGACATTTGATGCGGACATGATTCCAAACAGCGATTTCTTAATGGAGACAGTTCCATACTTTTTCCTTCCTAAGATGAAACAGGATCAGAATGGTAAGTGGGTAGAAAGAGCCGAGGATGAAATAGATGAGAATTATAAGATAGGCTTCATTCAGACGCCACAGTCGTTTTATAATCCTGATTTATTCCAGTATAATTTGTATTGTGAGGATAATATTCCAAATGAACAGGACTACTTTTTTAGACAGATTAATCTTGGAAAGAATCGTAGCAATTCACCTATTTATGCCGGTTCAAATACAGTTATTTCGAGGGAAGCGCTGGAACTGGTAGGTGGTATTAGAACTGGTACAATAACAGAGGATTTTGAGACCGGTCTGATGATTGAGAGTAATGGTTACAGCTGTTATGCCATTGATAAGCTTTTGGCTAAAGGTCTGGCACCTATTACCATAAAGAGTCTTATTAAGCAGAGAGAACGATGGGCAAGAGGCTGTATTTTTTCACTTAGAAGAGTACACATTTTGACAAATCCTAAATTTAACTGGAGGCTTAAATTGTCATATTTTGCTTGCAGATTGTACTGGGGAAGCTTTACACGAAGATTGATATACATCATAGCACCTATATTTTTTGTAATGTTTGATATTCCGGTGGTGGTATGTGGTCTTAAGGAAATCTTATTCATATGGTTGCCGTCATATATCCTGTATGCCATTACCCTGAAAAAGATATCAGGTGAT
>CAYWDL010000311.1:0-2147 GCA_964457015.1 uncultured Roseburia sp.
TCTGTTAAAAGTTGAAAATTCGTCCTTTTTATGATAAAATATATGGATATTTATTACGTGAAAATAATCTAGAATATTGACACACCAAAACTAAATAATCGGTATTTGGAATTGGTGTATCAGCAACAGGAGGTAACAAATTATGGCATGGTACAATGAAGCTAACTTTTATCACATTTATCCTTTAGGGATGACAGGAGCACCGAGGCAGAATGATTACGGTGAACCGGTGGAACGACTAAATAAATTATTACCATGGATTGAGCATATAAAGAATATTGGCTGTAACGCTCTTTACATTGGGCCTTTATTTGAATCGGTAGGACACGGCTATGAGACAACAGACTACAAGAAGCTGGATAGTCGTCTCGGTACAAATGAAACTCTTAAAAACTTTGTGGCTGAATGTCACAAGCAGGGAATAAAGGTCATTTTTGATGGTGTATTTAACCATACAGGTCGTGACTTTTTTGCATTTAAGGATATAAAGGATAATCGTGAGAATTCGCAGTATAAGGATTGGTATTGTAATGTGAATTTTTGGGGAAATAATGAATATAATGATGGATTTTCCTATGATAACTGGGGAGGCTATAATCTTCTTGCTAAGTTGAATCAGCGCAATCCGGCAGTAAAGGATTATATCTGTGATGTAATCAGATTTTGGGTAAGTGAATTTGATGTGGATGGAATTCGTTTGGATGCAGCGGATGTGCTTGATTTTGATTTTATGCAGGCTTTGCGTCGAACAGCTAACGATGTTAAAGAAGATTTTTGGCTTATGGGTGAGGTTATCCACGGCGATTATTCTCGCTGGGCCAATGAAAATACATTGCATTCAGTAACGAATTATCACCTTCACAAGGCTCTTTATTCAGGTCATAATGACCATAATTATTTTGAAATTGCACATACAGTAAAGCGTCTTAATGACTTGTCAGGTGGCAGATTGAAGCTTTACAATTTCGTTGACAATCATGATGTGGAGCGAATTTATACGAAGCTTACAAATAAGGCTCAGTATACGCCTGTGCATATATTAATGTATACATTGCCTGGTGTGCCTTCTATTTATTATGGCTCGGAGTTTGGTATAGAGGGTAGGAAGGAACGTCATTCTGACGACTCCCTTCGTCCGGAAATTGACTGCGCAAAATATATGCAGGATGCGGAAAATAATAGTTATGTTAAGCTTATTTCGGCTCTTGGAAGGTTGCGTCAACAGGAAAAGACACTTAGTTATGGTGATTATAAGGAGCTTATGCTTGTTAATAAGCAGTATGCATTTTCAAGAACCTTAGATGGAAGATGCGTTGTGGTTATGGTTAATAATGATGAGAATTCATGCTGGATTAATGTCTCAGCAGGTAATTGCGCGGAATATGTAGGCGTGATTTCAGGTCGCAGAGTAGCTGTAAATAATGGCTGCATATCTGTAGAGATAGGTGCTAACTCCGGTGAAATATGGGTGCCAGCTACAGAAGATGTGAAGTATGAGCCTGTGCAGGTTGTGGAAGCTGTGGTTGAAGTAGTTGAAGAAGTAGCGGAACCTTCAACTGATGCAGTAAAGGAAACTGTGCAACAGATACCGGTAAACAAATCTTACGAACAGATGACGGTGGAGGAATTACAGTTAGTTATTCTTGGTAAGATGGCGAAAAATGGTCCAGTCACAGAACAGATGAGAAAAACTGTAGTGGGAAATGTACATCATGGTTCACTTGTGAATTGGGCAAAAAGCTTTTAATATAGTGAAAATATAATTTGGCAAAAAAAGTCAAGAGAATTGAAAAAAGCTCTTGACTTTTTTTAATAAAAGTAGTATCCTAGATATACTTTATTACTTTAAAGTGTAACGCTTTTAAGCGATGAAGAATACTATATATTATTTGGAGGTACTTATGGAAAAGAATAATGGTAATTTGATAGCATTTAGACCAGACATTAAAGTAGTAGACTGTACACTTCGTGACGGCGGATTGGTTAATAATTTTGGATTTACAGATGAATTTGTTAAGGATTTATATAAGACAAACATCAAAGCTGGTGTTGATTATATGGAATTTGGATATAAAGCTTCGAAGGAGATATTCAACAAGGAAGATTTTGGTAAGTGGAAGTTTTGTGAAGAGGAAGACATCCGTGCA
>CAYWDL010000312.1:0-2140 GCA_964457015.1 uncultured Roseburia sp.
GCCGGATATGATTCGTTCACTTAAGGGAAGAATACATTTTGCCCACGTTAGAAATCTTAAATTTAATTCTCCTACTGATTTTGAGGAAGCTGCGCATCTTTCGTCAGATGGAACCTTTGATATGTATGAGATTATGAAGGCTTTATATGATATAGGCTTTGATGGACCCATTCGCCCGGACCATGGCCGTATGATTTGGGATGAGGTTGCCATGCCTGGATATGGCTTGTACGACAGAGCTTTGGGGGCAACTTATCTCAATGGTTTGTGGGAAGCCATAGTTAAGAGTCAAGACCAGAGAGGAGCGTAAATTATGAAGCTTAATTCCGTGGAAATCGTAAATAGACAGGCTTGGGAAGATAAGGGTTATAAGCTTCCGAGGTATGATAGAGAAGCGGTAAAGAAGGCCACAATGGAAAATCCGTTTTGGATTCATTTTGGTGCAGGTAATATTTTTAGGGCATTTCAGGCAAATGTGGTGCAGAGAATGTTGAATTCAGGCCAGTTGGATAGAGGACTTGTGGTTTGTGAAGGCTTTGATTATGAGATTATTGAAAAGATGAATCGTCCACATGATGATTATTCTATTCTTGTAACCTTAAAGGCTGACGGAAGCATTGAAAAGACTGTTATTGGAAGTGTTGTGGAGTCATGTATTCTGGATTCGGATAATGAAAAAGAGTTCTCAAGACTTGGTGAGATTTTTGCTAAGGCTTCATTGCAGATGGCATCATTTACAATTACAGAAAAAGGATACAGTCTGGTGGACAGTAATGGAGAGCTGCTTCCTGTGGTGGAGGCGGATTTGAAGGCAGGACCTGAAAAGCCTGCAAGCTATATTGGTAAGGTTGTTTCATTGCTATATACACGTTATAAGGCGGGAGAAAAGCCAATTGCCATGGTGAGTATGGATAACTGCTCCCATAATGGTGATAAGCTTTACATGGCGGTTAGTACATTTGCTAAGAAATGGTACGAAAATGGATTGGTAGAAGCGGGCTTTGTGTCTTATATTGATGATAAGAGTAAGGTGGCATTTCCCTGGTCGATGATTGATAAGATTACACCGCGCCCTGATGAGTCAGTAGAGAGCATGTTGAAGGCTGATGGTTTGGAGGAATTCGTGCCTGTTATTACTTCTAAAAACACCTATGTGGCTCCCTTTGTAAATGCTGAGGAATGTGAATATCTTGTAATTGAAGATGCATTTCCTAACGGGCGTCCTGAGCTTGAAAAGGGTGGATTGATATTTACAGACCGAGAGACGGTTGATAAGGTTGAGAAGATGAAGGTGTGTACATGCTTGAATCCTCTTCATACAGCCTTGGCTGTTTTTGGCTGCCTTCTGGGTTATGATAAAATTTCAGATGAAATGAAGGATAAGGAACTGAAGAGCCTGGTTGAAGGTATTGGTTATAGAGAAGGCTTGCCAGTTGTGGTAAATCCTGTTATTATTAATCCAAAAGAATTTTTAGACACAGTTCTCAGTGTGCGTATTCCGAATCCATTTATGCCGGATACTCCACAAAGAATTGCAACTGATACATCGCAGAAGCTTGCTATTCGTTTTGGTGAAACTATCAAGGCATATGCAGCAACATTTGAATTAGAGGTTATGGATTTGAAGTTAATTCCCCTTGTGTTTGCAGGATGGTTGCGTTACCTTATGGCTGTGGATGATGAAGGAAGACCATTGCAGCTAAGTTCAGACCCGCTTCTTGATAAGATGTGTGCCTGTGTGGCAGATATTAAGCTTGGCGAAGAGGTAGACGTGGAAAAACTCATTGGACATATTCTTAAAGATAAGACTATTTTTGGTGTTGATTTGTATGAGGTTGGTTTGGCTGACAGGGTATGCGGCTATTTCAATGAATTAATCGCCGGAGCCGGTGCTGTTAGGGCAACGCTTGTAAAGTATGTAGGAAAAGAAAATTATTATGGAGGAAATAATGGTTAAAGTATTAGAAGAAATTCAAAAGATAGGTATTGTTCCTGTAGTAATATTGGAGGATGTGAAGGATGCAAAGCCTCTTGCAAAGGCGTTATGTGAGGGTGGTCTTCCTTGTGCTGAGGTTACATTCAGAACGGATGCAGCTGAAGAGGCTATTCGCGTAATGTCACAGGAATTTCCAGATATGCT
>CAYWDL010000313.1:0-2133 GCA_964457015.1 uncultured Roseburia sp.
TGAAAATCTATAATTTTCGAAGAAAATTCTCGAAATTTATGCTCCAAAATAAAAATTATTATTAACGCCACACAAAAAAATACTTTGCGAATTGAAGATGTGAATGTTGTGTGATAGAATATTTACCAGATAAATCAAATTGAATTAAGGATGAGATATTATGAAGATTACAGTTTTATGTGTTGGAAAGATAAAGGAAAAGTATTTTACAATGGCAATTGATGAGTATTCAAAGCGTCTGTCACGTTATGTGAAGCTTGATATAGTGGAGGTGGCAGATGAGAAGACACCGGATGGTGCATCAGAGGCGTTGGAAAACGCCATACGTGATAAGGAAGGAAAGAGAATTCTTGCTAATTTGAAGGATGATTCATATGTTATTACCCTTGAGATTGAAGGCAAAATGCTTGATTCGGTAGAATTGTCGCAGAAGATTGAAAAGATTGGTGTGTCAGGAAAGGGGCATATTACCTTTATAATAGGAGGTTCTCTTGGCTTGTCGGATGAGGTTAAATCAAAGTCGGATTATAAACTAAGCTTTTCGAAAATGACATTTCCACACCAGCTTATGCGAGTGGTATTACTGGAGCAGGTATATAGGAGTTACAGGATATTAGGAAATGAACCATACCACAAATAATACGGAAAAAACATTGAATTTGTAAAATTTTGGTGCTATAATTCATAGCGTTGTAAACAACAAAAGCAAAAGAAGAGAGGAAGAAGATTATGAAGAAGAAGTTGTTACTTGTATTATGTCTTGCTTTGTCAGTTATGATAGTAGGATGTAAGGATGACGAGAGTAAGGAGGAAACACAGAAGAAGGTAAGCGAAAGTGCTGAAAAGATTGGTAAGGAAATTACATGTGGTCAGTTTGTTCTTGATGGTGTAGTTTATCAGTTCCCAATGGATTTACAGGACTGGTTGGATAATGGTTGGCATGTATCTAATAACTATGAGAACAAGGATGAGTTCACGTTAGAACCGGGTGCTACAAGTAATGAGTTTGAATTATTTAACGAAGATGAAGATTATGTAAGAGTATCAGTTATGAATACATCATCAGAAGATGCTAAAATTGAAGACTGTATGGTATATTCATTATATATGTCATTAACTGAGGTTGATGTTGTATTCCCTGATGGAATAAATAAGAGCAGTAAGCCGGACGATGTTATTAAAGCTTATGGTGAGCCGGTATCAAGAGGCGATGAAAAAGGACTCTTAGAAGCAACATATTATTATGAAGATGAAGATGCTTGGAAGTGTTATGTTGAGCTTGATGTGGTTGATAACAGTTATACAACTAATCCACTTTCAAGCGTTAGTTATTCAATTGAGTCGTTTGGTAGTATATGGGATTCGTTAGTTGCAAGTGAAGGTCTTGAAAAAACTTGCGAGATCTTTTTAGATGCAACAATGAAAACTTGCTATTGGGGTGATTTTAAGTCATACCTTGAATATGGTATAGATTCACAGTCGGGTGCTGAAGAGCTGTATCAGTCTGAATATGTGTATTTTTCGGAGTGCCTGATGTATTATGCCGGTATAGATTCATCTTGGTTGAGCACTGAAACTCTTACAAGAGCAGATCAGGTTGCAATAGATGTTCTTAAGAAGGTAAAATGGGAAATTAAGGAAATCGAAGTTAATGTGTTCGAAGAGGGCACAGTTACAATTGAAATATATCCAACAAATTTCTTTGATATTATTGAAGAGGATGTAATCAAAGCTGCTAATGAGTTCTATTTGAAATATGATGGCACAGATTTTGACAGTATGACAGATGAGGAATATGCTGCTGTTGAAGAGGAATATGCAGATTCAATACTTAAAGTAATGGAGTCAAAGGTTAGTGAGGCCGGAACTCTTGATGCGATTGAAAAAGTGTATGAACTAGATACTGATGCTGCAATCGTAAGCGAAGATGCATGGATTGAAATTGATGATGCTATTATGGACCTTCTTGAGTAATCAGTGTGACTTGAGCGATGCAGAAAAAGGAACGAGTTAAGAAAATAATTATATTTCACGGTCAAATGATAGCGTGTATAATATTGTATATGATATTTATAAATATTACAGGCATTGGATGTCCCATTAGAAGAGCCATACATATACCTTGTCCGGCTT
>CAYWDL010000314.1:0-2105 GCA_964457015.1 uncultured Roseburia sp.
AGGACTTATCTTAAACAGCTTTGAGCACTCATTCTGCAGTTCCGCCAGGTTAAACAACAATGGTGGATTTTTAGTTTCCTTCTTCTTATCAATGGCTTCAATTCTCATTCCTCCATTTATAAGAGGATTCAATTCATTAATAAGTGCCTCTGCTTTTTCTCTTTCCTTAAATCCATTTTCCTTATATAAAAATGGACTCATATAATACTTAGATTTCTCCTGACTTCTCCATTCAGCCTCAAAATTAAAGTCATCAAGCTTCATTTTCGAAAGCACTCTAAAAAATGGTGTCTTCACAAAATCTCTAATCTCTCGCTCACGTCGTACAACCATACCAAGTACACAGGTCATAACACGACCGACAGCTATGGCTGTCCACTTATTATTGACGTACGGCATAAGTGTATTGCTATATTTAAGAGTCAAAAGTCTGGAAAAATTGATACCCATAAGGTAATCTTCCTTGGCACGAAGATATGCTGCGGCCGAAAGATTATCATATTCAGATAAATCCTTGGCTTCCTTTATACCTCTAAGTATTTCCTCCTCAGTCTGAGAGTCAATCCATACTCTCTTTCTCTGCTTTCCTTCTACATGGGCCTCCTGTTCAACAAGTCTGTAGATATATTCTCCTTCTCGACCCGAGTCGGTGCAGACATAAATACAATCAACATCTTCTCTATTAAGAAGTCCCTTAACTATCTCAAATTGCTTCTTAACACCAGGAATAACCTCATATAAAAACTTCTCAGGCAAAAAAGGAAGTGTATTAAGACTCCATTTCTTCAAGGACTCGTCATACACTTCCGGATAACTCATGGTCACCAAATGTCCAACGCACCACGTAACTATGGCATTCTCCGCTTCCATGTAACCGTCGCCTCTTCTAGTATTAAGTTTTAATGCCTTTGCAAATTCAGCCGCTACACTTGGCTTTTCTGCTATATATAATGCCTTGGACATCTATTAACTCCATTTCTTTACTTTTTCGACTGTTCGTCTAATGTCAGACTATATGCCGGCATAAATTGCTCAAGGAAATATTCAACTTCCTTCATATTCATATCCTTCACAGCCTTCAAGGTTGCTTCCTCTGCTGCTTCAAAATCTGTATTACCCATACGTTTTTCTTCAACACATTTGATATAAGCTGATATCTTATCGGCCGCCTTTACAAACTTCCAAATATCCTTTTCCTCCTCATCAGGCAGTAAAAGATCCTCGTAAGAATATCGCATTTCCTTCGGTAAGGCAGATAGCAACTGCTTTCCAGCAGCTGCCTCTACATTCTTATACGCTATTTTTATCTCCGGCGCAAAATATTTAATTGGGGTCGGCAAATCGCCTGTTATAATCTCTGTTGTATCGTGAAACATCGCAAGTAATGCAACTCTTTCTGCATTAACCTGTCCATTAAAATATGTATTGCTGATAACAGCAAGTCCATGAGCAATAATTGCTGTATCAAGACTGTGCTCTGCAATATTCTCATTGATGGTGTTGCGCATAAGCCCCCATCTGTTAATATATTTCATACGAGACAACATTGCGAAAAAATTATGATTCTTCATAATATAAGTCCTATTTGTCAGTTAAGAATTTGTAAATTGTAATTGTGTGGTACTTATCTCCTGCCTTCAATACCGGCTGTGGGAAGCCTGGTACATTTATAGCATTTGGATAATACTGTGTTTCAAAGCAAAGTCCACTTCTCTGCACATACTTTACTCCACTCTTACCTGTTAATGTTCCATCAAGGAAGTTACCTGTATAAAGCTGCATACCTGGTAAATCTGTATATACTTCCATTATTCTGCCTGTTGTATCTTCACACAATTTAGCAACTAAATTAATCTGACCCGGCTTTGTCTTAAGAATCCAGTTATGGTCGTAGCCTGTACCGAACTTAAGCATATCGTAGTCCATTTCAATATCTCTGCCAATTGTCTTAGGCTCATTGAAATCCATTGGTGTACCTGCAACCTTTCTGATTTCACCATTTGGAATTGATTCTTCGTCAGCATATGTAAATTCATCTGAATCCATCCATACCATATGGTTAAGAATCGTTCCATTGCCTTCACCTAAAAGGTTGAAATAGCTGT
>CAYWDL010000315.1:0-2086 GCA_964457015.1 uncultured Roseburia sp.
CCTAGTATTTTATCACAAATGTCATCAAAAATACAATATATTCCGCTATTGTTTATTGATAACCTTTTCATAATTTCTATAAAATTATCCTTTTCATAGAAAATTGATACTCTATTTTCATAAAATTCTGACAAAAATTCAATATACTTGGCTATGTTTTCCTGCTTCACCTTAAATGAGGATTTTCCTTCAGTATCTACAAAATCCAGATGTCTTTTTTCTACAACCAGCTCTCTATTCTCTCTTACAAGCTCATATCCAAACTTAGTGTAGATTAGTGGATTAACAGGAATAAGATAAAGATAGTCATAATTATTCTTCCAGGCGTATTCAAACATTTCATCAAGAATTTTTCTCATTATTCCTTGTCCTCTATATTGAGGCTTTGTAGCAACTGCATAGACATACCCTGCCTGTGCAGGCTTATTGGAAATCATCAGCTTCTTTGGATGAATCGCAGCCATACCCACTATTTCACCTGCATCCTCACATACAAAGTTTATAGCATTCTTTACATAACTTCCAAAATAATAATCCAAAAAATATTGACTGTCGTCAAATATCTCTTCATATAATGGTCGTATTCTGTTCTTTTCACTACCTTCAAGAATTCTAATTGCCACTTTTTCCTCATTTCTGATATATTTCGTATTTTTTTACAAGTTTAACAGGATTGTATGACATCTTAGCCTGACGTAGTCCTTCTAATCCCATGTCATCCTCTCTATTGACCAATTCCGCTTCAGGAAAACAATTCACCAAAAATTGCTGATTAATAAAAGCATACAGGCCCCTTATATTAGGATTAGCCTTTTCAACATGTATATATGCAGTTTTTTCCTCACCGGAATACGTTCCCAATGAAAATGCCTCAAGAACACCATCCACATATATACCAAACATCTTGTAATCAACCATACTGCATTTATCAATTAAGTATTTTATACCCTTAAGCTCATAATCATCTCGATTATACTCATCCACAATATTTCTTAAGCCATGCCATTTTTCTAAATATTCAAATATTTCATCTTTATCATCAGCTGTCATTTCCCGCATAGCGTATCTTCCATCATACTCCTTCAAAAAACCATTAACATGATTTTTCTTTTTGTGATACTTTTTACCACTTAATGACCTGAGCTTTTCTGCGTCATACACATAGTCAAAATACATTCTCTCCTCAACGATATCAAAAGTATCATCCAATTCTCCAAGACACTCTGCCGCTTCTTCATCTACTGCATATGCCTTTATTTTCTGACCGAGAACGTTATTAAAAAATTGTTTCGCATCATCAAAGCATGCCTTCATATCCTTAAGCTCACACAACGGAGTAAATGTAAATACTTCATCCTTGTTACTGTAAATAAAAACAAGACCATATTCATTTATATAAAATTTCGATTTATAATAAATATTCCAAATATATGTGCTTGTAATTATACTTTCACAGGTTCCCGGATGTCTAAGGGAATAATACTTTTTAAGAGTCTCATAATCTGACGGCTCAAGTTTTTTCAACTCTCTATAATGAATATTATTTTTCATTTTTACAACCTGCACAATTCTGACAATTTGTTTTCATGCCCATTATATCATTATCAATAAAGCTTTCTATCTCATAAAGGCATGCTATTGCCTGGGATGAAATACCTTCACCTGCGCCAGTAAATCCAAGACCCTCTTCTGTTGTCGCCTTAACATTTATCTGGCTTTTATCTACCTTTAATGCATTTGCAATGTTTTCTACCATTTGTTCTCTGTATGGAAGCATCTTTGGGCGTTGAGCAATAATTGTCGCGTCAATATTTCCCACATAGAAACCCTTTTCCTCTATAAATGCTGCAACCTCTTCCATTAGCTTTATACTTGAAATTCCTTTATACTTAGGGTCATTGTCCGGAAAATGTGTTCCTATGTCACCCAATGCTGCAGCACCTAATATTGCATCCATAATCGCATGTAACAATACATCCGCATCAGAATGTCCTAATAAACCTTTTTCATATGGTATATTAACACCACCAACAATCAACTCCCTGCCTTCCACAAGCTTGTGTACATCATATCCCATTCCAACTCT
>CAYWDL010000316.1:0-2076 GCA_964457015.1 uncultured Roseburia sp.
TTGTTTTTTTTTCAAAAACTTATTATTATAAGTTCAAATGGATTAAGATTGGAATTTATTCTATGAATAAAATGAAATATATTTTAACAGTCATTGCAATGTTGATTATTGCTGTTTTACTCATCATTGCAGGAAATATTATAAAATCAAAATCACATACCGGTGAATTAATCAGTAAAACAGCGTTCTATCTGGATACTTTTGTCACAGTTCAGGTATATGATTGCGAGGAAAATTATAGCGATACTATTACTAATTCTGATGAAATGGCTGAATTAGTTGAAAATGCCGTGAACTTATGTGGTGAGTATGAACTGGTATTTTCAAAGACCAATGCTGATAGTGAGCTATATAAATTCAATAATAGTGATAAAACTGATATTGAAATATCAAAGGAATTATATTACATTATTGAAAAATCCTTGTACTATTCAAATATATCTAATGGTAAATTCGACATTACGGTATCAAACCTTGCTGAAATTTGGAACTTTAAAAATGAAACTGTGCCAGATTCTTCTACTATCACGGAATGTATTGAAACTGTCAATTATGAAAATATTGTATTATACGAAAATAATGGTAAACATTATCTTACAGTCAAAGGTGAATCTACCTTGGATTTAGGAAGCATCGCAAAGGGCTATATTGCTGATAAAATCAAGGATTATCTTGTGCAGAATGGTATTAAGAGCGCTATGATTAATCTTGGCGGAAATATGATAGCTATAGGTAATAAGCCTGATGGTTCAAGCTATAACATTGGAATTCAGAAACCTTTTTCTAATGAGGGCCAGCTTATATGTACTGTAAGTGTAAATGATAAGACTGTTGTAACTTCTGGAATCTATGAGAGGATGTTTGAACAGGATGGAAAAATATATCATCATATAATTGACCCTACAATCGGTTATCCTGCTGATACAGGTATCTACTCTGCTACTATCATTGCTGAAAAGTCTGTGGACGCTGATGCTTTAAGCACTGTATGTGTGCTTCTTGGAAAGGATAAAGCAATTGAATTGATTGATTCTATGGATGATGTTGAGTGCGTGATTGTGGATGAAAATTATGAGATATGGATGTCGGATGGGCTGGATAATAATGATGGAGTGATTACTTTGAAATAGTATGAATTATATATAGTCGATTATAAAATACGAATGATGGAATATGACTTCCACATTGCTTTAGACAATGTAACTATTAACGACGGTGTTCGAGTTGTTGAACTACCACAATCAGCGGTACTTGTCGTAAAAAGCGACTCTAACTTTCCGGATTTTCTAACAGCAATAATTAGAATTCCACGATACAACTCTCATACTACTACTTATGAAGAGGTAAAATATGAGGTTCCAACCTGCAAAATAACCAATTACACCAAGGATGATATCATCAATAAAAACTTGATTTTTCTTGCACCTTATTATATCATTAAATTCAAGAAGCAACTTGATGAAATAAATAATGACAAAGAGCAGCTTGATGAGCTTGTGGCTGAATATCAGGACATTTACATAAAAATGGCAGAATTATCAGAACAAAACGAGCTGGAGGAATCATATCTTCACGATATTGTTTCTTTAACAGAAAGGCTCATTGATGTCGTTGCAAAAGGGAAAGAAAATATCAGACGCGAGGTGAACAGTATGGGTGGAAACGTATTAAAGTTGGATAGAGAGATTTTGATTGAAGAACACGAAAAAATTGGTGAAGAGAGATTAGGTAATCTGTTTAGCATAATGTAAAAAAACAAAGCTAGCGAATCAGATTTACAAAAGGTCTCAACCGACAAAGCTTACCGCAAAGAAATGTATAAAAAGTACAATATTCAGTAAACATTAACCAACAAAGGATGTAATTGAACTTATAAAGGATGTCTGTGCACATATATTTCACAGACATCCTTTATTTATTTTCATTACTAATTATTTCTTATGAATTCTAAGAATTGTAACCGAATATTTCGGTAATGTATACGAAAAATCTTCTGATACTTCTGTTGTACTTTCTTCCGGTACCAGATTATTTTCGATATCAAGAGAGTTTTTTACATCTCCATTTTTACCTGCC
>CAYWDL010000317.1:0-2059 GCA_964457015.1 uncultured Roseburia sp.
TGATAGGTATTATTGCGGGTATTACAAATATTATTCCATACATCGGACCATTTATAGGCATAGCCTTGGCCGTGATTATGTCAATATTCCAGGGAAGTCTTTTTGCTGTTATTGGCTCAATAGTGGGTCTTACAATTGTGCAGCAGCTTGATGCTAATGTTTTGTCGCCAAAGGTTGTTGGGGAAAATGTCGGACTTAATCCGGTGTTTGTAATAATAGCAATCAGCGTGGGCGCGGGCTTGTATGGTCTTGTGGGTATGCTTGTTGCGGTACCTATAGCAGCATCCATTAAAACAATAATTGCCAAGTGGTTTGATGCAAGGTTTAAAAGTGATTATGAAGAGTACAGACACCAGGATGAAGTGGTGGCTGAGGTAGATGAAGCTTGTGAAAGTACAGTTTCAGATTAACGGGGTAAGATACAAATGAGAGAAGAGTTATTGGAATTTGAGAAGAAGTTGCTGGAATTGAGATTGGAGATGGCAGAGCTTCTGAAAAAAGCAGATGGCGAGAAGAATGAGTCAAACAAGGCGAAATTGCGTCAGCTGGAGGAAGAGCTTGGATATGTTATAAGGCAGTACAGGGTTCTTGAGGCAAAGATAAATGAACAGCAGGTACAGCCCATGTCAGTGCAGCCGACATGTGCACAACCGGTACAGCAGCAGTACGTGCAGCCAAAACCGGTACAGCAGCAGTACGCGCAACCGCAGCCGATACAGCCACAACCAGCACCTGTTCATAAAAAGAATATGGAAAATGCAATTGGTACATCATTGATGGGAATCCTTGCATCGGGCTTGATATTTATTAGTATTATATTGTTTGCAACATTGGGACTGCCGTATTTAAGTGACTTTTTTAAGATGATTGTATGTTATGCTGTAAGTATTGCAACTATTGCTGTATCCATGTACAAGCTGAACAGGCATCCGGAAAGCAAATTTTATCTGTCCCTGTCGGGCTGTGGCGTGGGTGCCCTTTATATAAGCGTGTTGTTGACCAATATATATTTTGAATATATCAATGATATAACGTTATTTGTTTGTATAACCATTTGGGTATTCTTTATGTGCTGCCTGTCTAAAATAAAGAGTAAGATATTTGCGATTATTGGACATGTGGGAATCGTAATTGCTGTAATATTTGGAACTCTGTTATGTGCCAGTGAAGGTGATTTGGCGAAGTTTATTATGCTTACAGTATTCTTTGCTGTGTCCATGGGAACACTGTATGGAATACACTTTGATAAGAAGCTTGTAAATAACATTCTTCCAAATGTATTTGCCCTCATAAGCTTATTTACACTTATAGTAGGTGCTGATTTGATTATTGGGGAATGCTATAATGCATATCAAGTATGTCTTATGCTGGTGATATTAGCGTTTCTTGCGGTGCTTGTGTACTGCGACTGGAACGGCTCGCAGATTGGCTATGGACTTATGCCTACTGCATATCTGATACTTTTATTGCTTGTGGCAAGCAGCTTTTTTGAAGAGGACCATCAGGTTGGAATATTTGCATATATTATCTCAATGGTAATGATATTAATCTCTGAATATAAGGAGAGGTCGGACAACTTTGGAAAGTATTTCCTTCAGTTATTTATGATTGTATTTGCATGGTTTGGACTGGCGTCTATTGATGGTGTGTTTGAATATTTGCAGCTTCCATTGCTTGCCCTTCCATTAATCGTGCTGGGGAATCGCCAGGAAAACAGCCTGTGCAAGTATGCAGCTATGTTTACAGTGTTTGCATTTCTTGTAAATGATATGGAAATGCTGCCAAAGCTCATATATGCCATAATCGCTATGACAGGCTTGTATGTCCTTAGATTTATGGCAAAGGAAACCTTTGGATATAAGGTGGTGCTGCACCTAATCAGCATGGTGTTTTTTTTGGGACCTTTGTATGATTTAATCAATGAAAATATAAATGATTACGCCACGGCAGATGCGTTATTATACATTATTATAACTGTATTTAATATGATAATGTTACGAGTTGACCTTATGCAAGGCGAGTCCATAACTATTTATAATATAGTAAATGCTATAATGAT
>CAYWDL010000318.1:0-2053 GCA_964457015.1 uncultured Roseburia sp.
AAGTACCTCCCAAAATATTAATCCTCGTACTTTTCAATCATTTCACGTAGCTTTGCCACTTCCTCCGCTGTAAGCTTCTTTCTTGAAGAAAATGCAGATAAAAACATTGGCAATGAACCTTCAAACTCTTCCTCTACAATTATCTCACTTCTTTTGGCATAAAACTCATCTCTTGACATTAACGCTGTAACAATACTTTTCTCCATCTTAAAAATCCCTTTATTGCAAAGTCTTTTTAAAACTGTATAGGTTGTTGTCTTCTTCCAATTAAATGTCTCTTCACCAAACCTCACTAAATCAGTTGTGGTAACCGGCTCATTCTGCCAAATAATATCTGCAAATTGAGCCTCTATAGCTCCCATCTGTAATTCACTCATGTCTATCCATCCTTCCATTTATTATATTCTACTTATTGTAATATCATTCTACACTAAGTAGTAAATTTAGTCAATACAAAAATAAAAACACCTTGATAATCTTTCAAAAATTAAATATAATGTTATACATAGGAAGCTCGTAACCAATATAATCAATCGAGTTTCAGAACGGAGGATTTTAATGGGATTTTTAACAGGAAAAACAGCTATAATAACTGGTGCGGGATATGCAGCATTAAGTGATGGACGTTGTGGTTCTATCGGTTATGGTATAGCTACTGCTTACGCAAAGGAAGGCGCCAATCTTGTAATTACAGGACGTAATGTGAAGAAGCTTGAAGACGCAAAGGCTGAATTAGAAAAGCTTTATGGCATTAAGGTTTTAATATTACAGGCTGATGTTAACGCTGGTGCTGACAACGAAAGTGTTGTTCAGACCGTAATTGATAAGACAATTGAAGAGTTTGGAAGAATTGATGTATTAATCAACAATGCACAAGCTTCTGCCTCAGGTGTCACATTAGCAGATCATACAACAGACCAGTTCAACCTTGCAATGTATTCAGGACTTTATGCCGCATTCTATTATATGAAAGCATGCTATCCATATCTTAAGGAAGCACAGGGTTCAGTAATCAACTTTGCATCAGGCGCCGGCCTTTTCGGCAACTTTGGTCAGTGTGCATACGCCGCAGCAAAGGAAGGAATTCGTGGACTTACACGTGTTGCTGCAACAGAATGGGCTAGAGATAACATTAATGTAAATGTTGTTTGCCCACTTGCATGGACAGCTCAGTTGGAACAGTTTAAGAATGCTTATCCTGAAGCATTTGATAAGAACGTTCATACACCACCGGTTGGACACTTTGGTGATTCAGAATTAGAAATCGGTCGTGTTTGCGTTCAGCTTGCTTCACCGGATTTCAAATATATGACAGGCGAAACACTTACATTGGAAGGCGGACTCGGAATGAGACCATAATTCATAAAAACAAGAGATTGCGTACAAGCTTACATACGCAATCTCTTTTATTTTATAAATATTTCTTTCTGTTTGTAAATACCGGTTCACTTGTCAAATCAACCTTAAGCTTTTTGAATGTCTTAATATCAACCTCAGACAACATATCCGATGTATGAACCTGACAACCTGACAGCTTTGGCAGCTGCTCCATTGCAACCCTTGCATTTTCATCATTAAGCGCCGATAATGCCAAAGCGATTAACACCTCGTCCGAATGAAGTCTAGGATTCTTATTACCAAGATACTTTGTCTTCAAATCCTGTATAGGTTCAAAAGCGTTTGGTGCAATAAGATGCGCATCATCATCAATACCACCAAGATACTTCAACGCATTTAATATAAGTGCAGCCGATGCACCAAGTAACTCTGAAGTCTTAGAGGTAATAATTGTTCCATCCGGAAGTTCAATAGCCGCCGTTGGAACACCAAGCTTTTCAGCTCTCTCATTGGCTGCAACTGTAACCTTTCTGTCAGCAGTTGTAATCTTCGCCTGCTTCATAAGAAGTTCAATCTTATAAACTTCATTTTCAACGTCCTCGCCCAAGGCCATAGCTTTTACCGACTTATAATATCTTCTTATAATCTCCATTGTAGATGCTTCTGAAACAGCTTCATCATCGTTCACAACATCGATCACAATACCGCTCGCTTC
>CAYWDL010000319.1:0-2010 GCA_964457015.1 uncultured Roseburia sp.
TTTACCAAAAGAAAATTGGGTGGTATTTGAAAACACGCAAGAAGCGATTATAAGTGAACAGGTTTTTAAGCAAGTACAGGAGCAGATCGCTAGCAGGCGGCGGAAACGCAAAAACGGCACAACGCAAATATTTGCGGGACTGATAAAATGTGCAGATTGTGGATGGTCGCTTTCATATGGCATAAATAAAAGAAACCGTACACCTTACAGCTATTATCATTGCAGTAAGAATGGTCAGGGAACAAGGCAGTGCTCAATGCATTACATCCGTTATGATGTTTTATATGAATATGTGCTGTCAAGGATACAATACTGGTATGAGCAGGTACATAATGATGAGGAGAAAATGTTAAAAAACTGCTTAACGGAAGTGACAGGGAGCGAAATTCCACAAAGAAAAAATGTAATACAGAGTTACGTAAAGCTTATAAAAGGAAAGATGAAGTTGACGGAATGTTTGCCAGGATGTATGAGGATTGGTCTGCAAACAGAATTACGGAATATAACTTTAATATGTTGTCCGAAAGGTATCAGTCAGAGCAAAGAGAACTTGATGTGAGAATAAGCGCACTTACAGCTGAACTGGAAAAATCTGATAAGGAAACGCAGGATACTGATAAATGGATTGCATTGATTAAGCAATGTGCACATCCTACGGAACTAAGTGCAGAACTTTTGAACACTTTGATTGAAAAAATCGTTGTACACGAAGCTGTTAAGGATACTGACGGAAAACGTAAACAGAAGGTAGATATTTACTATCGTTTTATTGGAAAAATCGATTACAAAAAGAAAGCGGAGGAAAATATGGTGAATATGATTAGAGAAAAAGAAGAAAATATTAAAAAATGCAGTTAACAGTTGTGGTGGGAGTAATAGCTACCATATCATTTATTACATTACTTATGGTTGTAGTTACTTACACAGACGTAATAAGCATACCAGTAAAAGTATCGCTGAGCGTCATTGCATGTGTGGACAACAAGACATTTAAAGTGCCCTCACTGTAGAAAGAGAAGCTGGTGCAAGAAGGTCTACTCAAAAGAAGATTAATATATAAGCAGGTGTATTTTTGCAAATAAACAAAATACCCCTGCTTATTTTGTAAAAAAACAGATATAAAAACATAGCTGTTTAATGTATAATTTCATTAGAGAATTTCTATGTATGATGGAATGAATTTTAAGGAGGATTAAGATATGAAATTGTTATTTAAGGAAAGAATGTTTACCTGGTTTGACAGCTATGATGTGTATGACGAGAGGGGAAATACCGTGTTTGTGGTAAAAGGTGAGTTATCCTGGGGACATTGCTTAAGAATCTATGATGCACATGGAAATGAGTTGGGTTCTTTGCAGGAGAAGATATTTACATTTCTTCCTAAGTTTGAGATGTATATGGGAGATAATTATGTTGGGTGTATCAGCAAAGAGTTTACGTTCTTTGTACCAGCGTTTGATATTGATTACAATGGCTGGCATGTGGATGGTGACTTCTTTGAATGGGATTATCAGATAATGAATCAGTCGGGACAGCGAGTTGCTGATGTTTCAAAGGAATTATTTAACTGGACAGATACGTATACAATAACTGTTGATAATCCACAGGATGCTTTAAGTGCATTGATGGTTGTACTTGCTATTGATGCTGAGAAATGTTCAAGAAACTAAAATGATTATAAGGAGGGCAAAGCTATGGATGTAAATTATGTGATGCAGCAAAATGCACAGAAAAAGAATCATGCAGGAGAGATGGTTGGAGATGGAGTAGCTGAAGCAGTAGTGGAAGGCGTTCTTGAAGTTGGAGCGGAGATGGCAGATGGAGCAGACGGAATCGGTGATGCAGTGGGTGAAGTTGTTGAGGGACTGTTTGATGGCGTTGACGATTTGCCAGCGTTAGCAGTTGTCGGAATAATTGCAGGTGTAGTGGCAGTAGTTGGTGGAATTATATTTGGAATACACAAGCTGATTAAAGCAGTTGCGAAGAAATAAGGTTCATAGGATAACAGGG
>CAYWDL010000320.1:0-2001 GCA_964457015.1 uncultured Roseburia sp.
GATAAGACATTATTTTGATTATATTAAAGAAAATAGTAATATGGATGATGATATTGATGACATTACATGGAATGACGTCGATATGGATAGTATTTTTAAGGAAATGAACAATACACAGTCGTCTGTAGGTGAAGAATATCTGTATTATATGCTTAGAAAGGGAAAAGGTTCGGAAAAGGAACTTCAGGAATTTGAAAAGCTTGTCGGGTATTTTCGGGATAATGAAGAAAAGCGTTATGAGGTTGCAAGGATTTTCGCCGCCATTGGAAGAACCAGATCAATATCTATATTTGATTTTATTCATAGATTAAGTGATTTGGGAAAACGCAGTAACGCAAAGCATTATATTATGGTTGGAGTGTTGATTGCGTCATTTGTTCTTCTTTTGGTATATCCTCCTGTAGGTGTTATATGCTTTATTGCATCTATTGGCGTAAATGTTGTGAATTATTATAAAATCAAGGCAGAGGTTGACAATTATTTCATATGCTTTAATTATCTGGTTAGAATAATAATTAATTCTAAAAACTTTGCAAAGGTTTCGATTGAAGAATTTAGTGAATATAACAAAAGAATCAACGAGCTTACAAAGGATTTGAAGGATATTGAAAAGGGCGTTTTTTTGCTGCCGTCAAACAGTGTTAAGGAATCAATAGGCGAAATGATAATGGAATATGTAAGAATGATGTTCCATGTTGACTTGATAAAATTCAACTTGATGCTAAAACAGACTATGGATAAGCTTGATTTGGTGGACGAGCTTTTTGCAGTGATGGGACGGATTGAAAGTGCCTATGCGGTTGCATCCTACAGGGCAATGCTTCAGCAGGAATATGGATATTATTCAGTGCCTGAATTTGTGGAAAACGACAGTAATTTTAGATTGAATATAGAGGATGGTTATCATCCGCTGATTAGTAATCCTGTTAAAAACAGTATTGGTACGGAACTTCCGGTATTGCTTACTGGCTCCAATGCGTCAGGTAAGTCTACATTTTTGAAAATGATTGCAATTAATGTGATATTAAGTCAGACTGTTCATACCGCAGCATGTAAAAGCTACACGGGAAAAATGTATTCAATATATTCATCAATGTCTTTACGAGACAATCTTTCAGGAAATGAAAGCTATTATATTGTTGAGATAAAAAGCCTTAAGAGAATTGTTGATAAGATAAAGGAAAATAAGAATATCATATGTTTTGTGGATGAAGTACTTCGCGGTACCAATACTATTGAGCGTATTTCAGCCTCATCGGAGCTGTTAAAATATTTGTATAATCATAATGTAATGTGTTTTGCTGCAACACACGATATTGAGCTTACACATATCCTTGAAGAATGTTATGAGAATTATCACTTCGAGGAGTTGATTGAAAATGATGATGTTAAGTTTAATTATAAGCTTATGACAGGCAGGGCAAAGAGCCGTAATGCAATTAAACTGCTTGGAATAATAGGCTTTGAGAAGGATATAATTAATGCTGCCGGCGAAAGAGCAGAAAGATTTATGGAAACCGGTAACTGGAGCTGATATAATATAATTTATTTTAATTTAAATATTATATAAAATAATTAAAATTTAATTAAAAAATCTTATTTTTAAGTGATTAACTTGAATTTTAAGTACTCATATGATAAACTTCTTTAGGTTGTCAAATGGGTATTTAACTACAAAAAAAGGAGTGCCTGTTATGGAATTTATTAAACAATTAGCATTTAGTTCTGTTGAGTTTGTAATCATAGGAGCAGTTATGGTTGCAGGTGTTTTAATCGGCAAGAAATTGCGCGAAAGAAAGGATGCGAAAGAACAGAAAACGGAAGAATAATATTTAAGCCAATTAAATTTTTGGAGGACGTCATGAAGAATTATGGTGTAAACGATTTGAGAAGAATGTACCTTGAGTTTTTTGAAAGCAAGGATCATTTGAGACTCAACAGCTTTTCATTAGTACCACACAATGATAACAGCTTGTTATTGATTAACTCAGGTATGGCACC
>CAYWDL010000321.1:0-1990 GCA_964457015.1 uncultured Roseburia sp.
AATAGGCTTTGGTAAAAACTCATTCACTCCCGCTTCCATAAAACGCTTTTCTGTTTCCTTCATAGCATCGGCCGTTACCGCAATAATTGGAAGTTGCTTATATCTGACATCATCCATCGACCTTATTCTCTTAGTTGTCTCCAAGCCATCCATAACAGGCATCATATTATCCATAAACACTATGTCGTATTGATTATTCGTTATCTTTTCCAACGCTTCCATACCATTCATAGCTGTATCAATATTCATTTTCAAAGGTGCTAAAAGCGCTTTTTCTACCTTAAGATTCATCTCACTATCATCAACAATTAGCAATTTAGCATCAGGAGCCACAAAATCCATATATTCTGTATTTGCAACGGTGTCTTTATTTTTTTTGTCCACTACCTTCTGCTCAATTGCAAAGTAAAACCTGCTTCCTTCGCCATATACACTATCAACCTGCAATTTGCCACCCATCATAGCTACAAGCTGACTTGAAATTGCAAGACCAAGCCCTGTTCCTTCTTTACCAACATTTTTCTTGATATTAACTTGCTCAAACTGTTCAAATAGTCTCTCTAAATCCTCTTCTTTTATGCCCTGACCGGAATCTGAAACAATAAAATTAACTATAGCTTGATTATCATCGTTAATGTGATACATTACTCTCAGACTAACATACCCCTCATCTGTGAATTTAACAGCATTATTTAACAAGTTTATGAGAACCTGTCTTATACGCAACTCATCACCATACAATCCTCTAGGTAAACCATCGGCAATATCAAAAAACAGCTTAATATTTTTTCCACCTATACGATTATTTATAATCATCTGCACATCATTTAAAAGGTTATAAATATCATAATCATCTTCGACAAGCTGCATTTTTCCTGCTTCAATTTTCGAAATATCCAAAATATCATTTATAATAGATAGCAATGAATTGCCCGATGTTTTAATATTAACAAGGTATTCCTTTTGTTCATCCGTCAGATCAGTTCTAAGAAGCATCTCTGTCATACCTACAATAGCATTCATAGGAGTACGAATCTCATGAGACATTTTTGACAAAAATACCGACTTTGCAGCATTGGCATCCTCCGCTTTTTTCTTTTCCTTTTCAATCTGCTTTGCAAGCATTATATCTGGATTTTCCATCAAAAGATAAAATGATAATGTCACCAACATTATTCCCATTCCGCTGATAAGTGCTAAAGGATAAAAGCCCTGAACAGCCAACACCATAAATTCTGTAAGCACAGCTACAAAAGTAACTGTCTTTTTCCTGTAATCAAGCTTATTCCAATATTTTTTCAATAATATAAAAATCAAGGCAATATATATACAAATACTTATATATAGCATATACGCCAACGGACCATACGAATAATTACCTTTATCTGTTTCAACATATTCTATGCGCAATATAAAATTCAAAACCAAAGATACAACCAACAATGGTTTAGTAACTCTTGAAATATGTATTTTTTCATTTATATCATCCTCTATCATTGATGCAATATATAAATACACAAAATAGAATACCACAATCATAGTTCCAATAAAAATCCTATGACAAATATCATTAACCCACAAAGGTATTGTATCCATTTTATTAACAGTTACAATTGTAACTCCGTCAAAGAAAATATGAATCAAAACTGTAATCAAATATGCTGAAAAAACCTTATGTAATCTTGTTTTTTGTCGGTCAACCGAAAAATACATTAATATCAAGGCTAAAACAACAAAAAAACAAGCAATTTCCATACGAACCATAACAAAATCCACTCCTATACTATAAATATCACAAAACACAGCTTTACATCTGCATTATATTTTATCATATTATGAATTAAACGTAAAGTAACTTCAATTCGCAAAGTATTTTTTTGTGTGGCGTTAATAATAATTTTTAATTATGCGAGTTTTTATTGATTATTAGGCATAGCTTTTTTTGAGTGATTTGGTGAGATTTCTTATGCTTTATGTTCCCGAGTGTAAT
>CAYWDL010000322.1:0-1946 GCA_964457015.1 uncultured Roseburia sp.
GTAACATCAGATAAAGAATTTTTATCTAATACTATCTTTTTCATAAGTCCCTCCAAAAAATATGTAAACATATCTGACCAAGTCCGATATGGCAATAGTTAATATAGCACAAAATATTAAAAATGTTAAGCAGAAAATTTTGCGAAAAGTCAGTAAATATCAGCATTTGAAGGGGGTGTGGAAAATGTGGAAAATGTGGAAAAGGGAAAACGACTTTACGAAAAGTCCATTAATTCAATATAAAAAAAGATATAAAAAATCCACATAAAAATGTGACTAAAATAATCTCATTTTATGTGGATAATGTGGATAAATTATTTCTTTAAAAGGTTATCGCCGATTTCTACAACATTTCCGGCTCCCATAGTTATCAACAAATCATTTTCTTTACAATTTTCTAAAATAAATTTTTCTATATCTTCAAAGCTTGGGAAATAGTACGCCTCACAGCCCAATTCCTTAAGCTCATTTAAAATGTCCTGTGAGCTTACGCCTAATGTATCCTTCTCTCTTGCAGCATATATGTCAGCGAGAATAACCTTGTCGGCCAAGGAAAGAGACTTGGCAAAATCCTTCAAAAATGCCTTTGTTCTTGTATAAGTATGAGGCTGGAATACGCACCATACATCATTTACAGAGCATTTTTTTGCAGTTTGAAGAGTCGCAGTGATTTCATCAGGGTGATGGGCATAATCATCAACGATGGTAAAACCGTTCAGCTGACCCTTTAATTCAAAACGTCTTACGGTGCCTTTATAGCTTTCTATACCTTCCTTAATGAATGAAATATCCTGGCCGTTTGCATATGCGGAGCCAATGGCTGCAAGGGCATTTTCAATATTGTGAGCACCGGGAACACTAAGCTTAATATGAGCAACATTTTCACCCTTGATATACAAGTCAAACTCGCCGTGGGACAGACTATTATAGGCAATATTGCAGGCCGAAATGTCCAGAGACGGATTCTCAAGACCGTAGGCAAAAACATTGCAGCTCGATCCACTGGTAAAAAATTCATATTCAGGAATAGTGGAATTTATAACCAAATTACCATTTTCAGGTAAAAGTTCGGTAAACTTTTTAAAGCTGTTTCGGATGTCATTGATGTCCTTGAAGAAGTCCATGTGGTCCTCGCAAACATTGAGTATTACAGCTGTTGTCGGATAGAATGACAGGAAGCTGTTGGTGTATTCACAGGCCTCGGTTATAAGTACATCGGACTGACCGATTCTTAAATTACCATTTATTGACGCTAGTATTCCTCCTACTAATATAGTAGGATCACTTTGTGAGGCAAGGTATATATGAGAAACCATTGATGTGGTGGTTGTCTTTCCGTGGGTTCCGGAAACTGCTATTGAAACAGGATGCTCCTTCATTATATAGCCTAATAATTCTCCTCGTGTAATACAAGGTATACCCTTGACTTTAGCTGAAACTAATTCAGGATTATCCTCTTTGACAGCGGCAGTGTAGACAACGAGATTTACATCATCAGTAATATTATCTGCAGTTTGTCCATAGAATACCTTGGCGCCGGATTCTTCCAAATGTTCTGTCAAAGGAGTTTTTGCTCTGTCAGAACCTGATATGGTAAAATTCTTTGACAGGAGAATCTCGGCAAGACCACTCATACTAATACCGCCAATGCCTATAAAATGTATATGTGAATAATTATTTAAATTAGAGTTCATCTAAGTACCAACCTTTCTGTGTATTCATAATTACAATACACTATTATACTACCGTACTTAAAAAAAATAAACGTGTTGAGAAAAATTTTTTTGTTTAGTGAAAATATCTAAAAAAATAAATAAACATAGTAAAAAATTGTAAAATTTGTTCACATTTAGAAAGAAGTGTGCTATAATGGAATTTATCATAAAGACAAGAGGTGATAACGTGATTAAAAAAGAAATGATTGCCATGTTATTGGCAGGAGGACA
>CAYWDL010000323.1:0-1941 GCA_964457015.1 uncultured Roseburia sp.
ATCCACGCTTCTAAGGAAGTTGCAAAGCTTGTAGAGACACTTGAAGGTGATGAAAAGACAGGTGCTAATGTTATCTTAAAGGCTCTTGAATCTCCACTTTTTGCTATCGCAGAAAATGCTGGTCTTGAAGGTGCAGTTATTGTTAATAAGGTAAGAGAATCCGAGGTGGGAACAGGCTTCAATGCATACACAGAAAAGTATGTATCAATGGTTGAAGAAGGTATTCTTGATCCTGCCAAGGTTACAAGAAGTGCATTGCAGAACGCAACAAGTGTTGCATCTACATTGCTTACAACAGAATCAGTAGTTGCAAATATTAAGGAAGACGTACCAGCTATGCCAGCAGGTGGTCCGGGAATGGGAATGATGTAATATGGATAATACAAGAGTAGAACAGCTTATAAAAAGAAATAGTAATGGAACAGTGCTTGTTTCAAGAATAATGTGCATAATTGCAGCGTTATTTCTTATATATTTTGGTTTTTGGGCTTTAGGTACATTAGGTTTATTGAGTGGAGCAGCAGTAATATATGCAGTAGTGTATTTCTTTAAGATGACAGATGTTGAATATGAGTATCTTCTTCTTGGTACAGAATTATCAATTGATATTATATACGGCAAATCGAAAAGAAAGCATGCTTCAAGCTTCAATATTCAGGAAGCAGAAATGTTTGCTCCAATATCAAGCGGAAGAATGTATAATTATCTTAATAATGAAAAGATTGTGGCAAGAAATTATACTTCAGGTGCTACAGAGAATAATGAAAAGGCTTATGCGCTTGTAATCAACAACAAATCACAGATGTATAAGGTATTTATTGAACCAAATGAGCAGCTTTTTGAAGCTATTAAATCGTATATTCCAAGAAAAACTTATACTGATTAATTATCGAGGTGTCACTTTAGCGTGACACCTTGATTTTTTTTAATAAAAATTTGATTGACACTACTCTTCAAATCATTTATAATTCATAAAATACATAAAACAACAAGAGAAAGTGAGGATTTATAATGGGTACAATTATAGGTGAAGGAATTACATTTGACGACGTATTATTAGTTCCAGCTTATTCTGAAGTAACACCAAATATGGTAGATTTATCTACTTATTTAACAAAGAAGATCAAACTCAACATTCCAATGATGAGTGCAGGTATGGATACGGTTACTGAACATAGAATGGCAATCGCTATGGCTAGACAGGGTGGTATCGGTATTATTCATAAGAATATGTCTATTGAGGCACAGGCTGAAGAAGTAGACAAGGTAAAAAGATCTGAAAATGGTGTAATTACAGACCCATTCTCATTATCTCCAGAACATACATTACAGGATGCAGACAACTTAATGGGTAAGTTTAGAATCTCAGGTGTGCCAATCACAGAGAATGGCAAGCTTGTAGGTATCATCACAAACCGTGACCTTAAGTTCGAAACAGATTTTTCTAAGAAGATTAGAGAGTCTATGACAAGCGAGAATCTTGTTACAGCAAAGCAGGGAATCACACTTGAAGAAGCTAAGGAAATCCTTGCAAAGTCTAGAAAAGAGAAGCTTCCTATCGTTGATGATGATTTCAACTTAAAGGGACTTATTACAATTAAGGATATTGAAAAGCAGATTAAGTATCCACTTGCAGCAAAGGACGAGCAGGGAAGACTTCTCTGTGGTGCTGCTGTAGGTATTACACAGAATATTTTGGATAGAGTAGATGCTTTAGTTAATGCAAAGGTTGACGTTATCGTTATTGACTCTGCTCACGGCCATTCAAAGAATATTATCAATACAGTTAAGATGGTTAAGGAAAAATATCCTGACCTTCAGGTTATTGCTGGTAACGTTGCTACAGGCGAAGCTACAAAGGCTTTAATTGAAGCTGGCGTTGATGCTGTTAAGGTTGGTATCGGACCTGGTTCTATATGTACAACCCGTGTTGTTGCAGGT
>CAYWDL010000324.1:0-1916 GCA_964457015.1 uncultured Roseburia sp.
CTGTATAGTTACAAAAAAATAAAGTATAATTAGTTCAAATTTTGATTTACCAAAATTAAGTTCTGTGGTATAATACATCTAATAGACAAGTAATGTGACTATAATAAAATAAAGAAAGGTGAAATGTGATTTCAAACGGGTGAGACACTATGATGAAACCAATCGATGTTAAACACATCAATCCGTTTTTACAGTCAGCCATAAGTATCGTTGAACAGACAACTATGATGAAGATGGGCGTAGGAAAGCCAGTTGTTTCAGCGTTAGAATTTGGTGAAGATAAATTCATTCTGCAGGTCGGCGTAACAGGTGTATTAAAGGGACAGGTACTTATTGTTATGTCAATTGATAGTGCGAAGAATCTGGCAAGTAAGATGATGATGGGAATGCCGGTAGAACAGTTGGATGATATGGCGGTATCAGCGCTTGGAGAGTTGAGTAATATGATTATGGGAAATACCGCTACTATTTTTTCTACTCAGGGTATTCATATGGATATTACTCCACCAATGTCTGTATCAGGTAGTAATTTAAGGATGCAGGCAAATGTACAGGCATTGTGCATACCATTATCATATGAATCTGCGGAAGTTATGTCGTTATATTTGTGTGTATCAGAAGATGCTTAAGCTTATGTTAGGAAATTTTACCAGGGAATCTACTTAATTAGTTAATGATTGAGTAGGTTCCCTGTTTGTGTTTGAATGAGCACCTGATGACTAAATATTTTGTAGAAAAACAGGAATTTAGCTTAAAAAAAGCTTAAAAAAAGCGAGAAATTGCTTGCATTATTTGCAAAACTGTGTTAGATTATATATTTGTGATATATATTTATTCCTTGCTCATTCTAGAGGATGGGCCAGAGACCAAAAGGAGGTAATTAACATGAATAAGTATGAATTAGCAGTTATTCTTAATGTAAATCTTGAAGAAGAAGCTAGAACTGCAACAATCGAAAAAGTAAAAGGATACATTACACGTTTCGGTGGTACAGTTACAGAAGTGGATGACTGGGGTAAGAAGAGATTAGCTTACGAAATCCAGAAGAGCAAAGAAGCATTCTACTACTTCATCAAGTTTGAATCAAATTCAGAATGCCCAAATGAGGTTGAAGCTAGAGTTCGTCTTATGGAAAATGTCGTAAGATATTTAGTTGTTAAGCAGGAAGCTTAATAGGCCTGTTAGAAAAGAGGTAAAAGATGAATAAAGTTATTCTTATGGGAAGACTTACAAGAGAACCAGATGTTAGATATTCACAGGGCGATAATGCTATGGCAGTTGCCAGATATACATTGGCAGTTGACAGAAGATTTAAAAGAGATGGTGAGGCAACAGCTGATTTCATTTCTTGTGTAGCATTTGCTAAGCAGGCAGAATTTGCTGAAAGATATTTACATCAGGGCACAAAGCTTGTTGTTGAAGGAAGAATTCAAACAGGAAGTTATACAAACAAGGATGGTCAGAAGGTTTATACTACTGACGTTGTTGTTGAAAATTGTGAATTTGCTGAAAGCAAAGCAAACGCAGAGGGTAATTCGAGTGTTTCAAGACCAGAACCTGTTAATGCAGCAGGCGAAGGCTTTATGAACATTGCTCAGAGTGTTGATGAAGAGGATGAATTACCATTTGACATTTAATTAGATTATATTAGGAGGTAACTATCATGCCAATGAATAAGACAGAAAAAGGCGAAAGAAACGATGGCGCAATGAAGAGAAGACCAATCCGCAGAAGAAAAAAAGTTTGTGTATTCTGTGGTGAAAATAATGCTATCGATTACAAGGATACAGCTAAGTTAAAGAGATACGTATCTGAAAGAGGAAAAATTCTTCCAAGAAGAATCACAGGAAACTGTGCAAAGCATCAGAGAGCTCTTACAGTTGCTGTTAAGAGAGCAAGACATATCGCTTTAATGC
>CAYWDL010000325.1:0-1911 GCA_964457015.1 uncultured Roseburia sp.
TATCACAACCACATTCACCATGGTTGAGATTCGTGCCACATCTATTACAAAAACCTTTGCAGTCTTCGCTACAAACAGTTTTCATAGGTAAATTCACTAAAATCTCACCGTAAACAAACTTTTCCACATCAAAGGACGTACCTGAAAGATATTCTTCTTTTTCATCATCCGGGACGTTCTTCTCGTCAAGTTCCGTTTCCTTTGAAGTTTTAATATTTAATTTAACTTCCACTTCCTCTAAGCATCTATCGCATGGAATCCTAAGAAACAGCTCCATATCACTTTCAACAAGCACCTTCTTCTTACCAAGACCTTTAAATAAAAGCTCTATTGGTCTTTCACAAGATACCGGATACGTAGCATAATTGGTCTTAAATTCTTCCATCTCCAAATGATATGAAAGCCTTTTTTCTTTATCCTCATGGGATAAAAGCTCCGATAAGTCAATCAGCATAATACCTCTTTCCTAATCGCACTTTTACGATTATACATACACTCTTAAAATTTGTCAATAATTTTTTTTAAATATTAAACTGTTTATTTAACTAACGCAAGTGTATCTCTAGCGATAACTAATTCCTCATTTGTTGGTACTATCATAACCTTAACTTTTGAATTTTCTGTTGAGAGCATCTTAAAGTCGCCTCTTGTCTTGTTAGCTTCATCATCAAACTCAACGCCTAAGTATGTTAAATACTCACATACCCACTTTCTTACAACGCCATCATTTTCACCAACACCTGCTGTAAATGCGATTGCATCAACACCATTCATTGCAGCAACATATGAGCCTACAAACTTTGCAACTCTATAACAGAATACTTCTAAAGCAAGCTTTGCTCTTTCATTGCCCTTATCCATAGCATCATTCAAATCCCTAAAGTCACTTGAAACACCTGATAAACCTTCAACTCCTGACTGCTTATTAAGAAGCTTCATAACTCCTTCCATATCAAGGCCCTTCTTCTTAGCAATAAACTCAATAGCTGCAGGATCGATATCACCACATCTTGTACCCATAACAAGACCTTCAAGCGGTGTAAGACCCATTGTTGTATCAACTGATTTACCATTCAATACAGCTGTGATACTCGAACCATTTCCAAGGTGACAAACGATAATCTTTGAATTGTCAATATCAAGTCCGGCAAACTTTGCAGCTTCTTTCGAAACAAATGAATGTGATGTTCCGTGGAAACCGTACTTTCTAACCTTATATTCCGAATAACAGTCATATGGAAGACCATACATAAATGCCTTGTCCGGCATTGTCTGGTGGAATGCTGTATCAAACACTGCTACCATTGGTACGTTAGGCATCAACGCCTTACAAGCCTCAATACCAATAAGATTTGCAGGATTATGAAGTGGTGCTAAATCTGAGCACTCTCTGATACCTTCAATAACTTCATCTGTGATGATTGTTGAAGCAGCAAACTTTTCACCACCGTGAACAATTCTGTGACCCACAGCGCCAACCTCATCTAAAGACTTAATAACACCTGTCTTTTCATTTACAAGAGCGTCAAGAACTGACTTAACTGCTACTGTATGATCCGGCATATCAATTTCTGTAATTTCCTTTTCTCCACCAGCAGGTGTGTACACTAATCTTCCGTCAATACCAATTCTCTCGCAAAGACCCTTTGCTAAAACATCCTCTGAAACAGAATCGATTAACTGATACTTAAGTGACGAACTACCACAATTTATAACTAAAATATTCATAACATTATTTCCTTTCTAATCTTACTGTGCCTGAGCCTGAACTGCTGTAATTGCAACAACACCAACGATATCCTTTGCTGAACAGCCTCTTGATAAGTCATTGATTGGCTTTGCGATACCCTGTGTTATAGGACCGTAAGCTTCTGCCTTTGCAAGTCTCTGAACAAGCTTATAACCTATATT
>CAYWDL010000326.1:0-1893 GCA_964457015.1 uncultured Roseburia sp.
ATGCAATTATTATCGGTTTTAATGTAAGACCTGATAATACAGCTAAGGATACAGCTGACAGAGAAGGCGTTGATTTAAGATTATACAGAGTAATTTACCAGGCTATTGAAGATGTTCAGGCTGCAATGAAGGGTATGCTTGATCCTGTATTTGAGGAAAAGGTTATCGGTCATGCAGAAATCAGACAGCTTTTCAAGGCATCCGGTGTTGGTACAATTGCAGGTTCTTATGTACTTGACGGTATATTCCAGAGAGGCTGTAACGTACGTGTTAAGAGAGAAGGAAGTGTTATTTTCGAAGGACCTTTGGCATCATTGAAGAGATTTAAGGATGATGTAAAGGAAGTTAGAGCCGGCTACGAATGTGGTTTTGTATTTGAAGGCTTTAATGATTTCGCTGAATTAGACACTGTTGAAGCATATATTATGGTTGAGGTTCCAAGATAATGAGAAAAAATAGTATTAAAAACGTCAGAGTCAATGCAGAGGTTATGCATGAGCTGTCTAATATTATTAGAAATGAAATTAAGGACCCAAGAATTCATCCAATGACAAGTGTGGTTGCAGTGGATGTAACTCCTGACCTTAAGTTCTGTAAGGCCTATATAAGCGTTCTTGGTACAGAAGAAGAAAAGAACGATACAATAAAGGGTCTTAAGAGCGCAGAAGGATATATTAGAAGAACATTGGCGAAGAATATTAATCTGAGAAATACACCTGCTATTACATTTATCAAGGATGAGTCGATAGAATATGGTGTAAATATGTCTAAATTGATTGATGACGTTGTTAAAGAAGAGGATTGATTTTAGTGAAGCTTGAAGGTTATTTAGTAAATGTAAAAAAGGTTGCCATTGCAGGTCATGTCAGACCTGATGGCGACTGTGTGGGCTCTGTAATGGGCGTTTATAACTATATTGTTGATAATTATCCTGATATAGAGGTTCATGCCTACATGGAAGATTACAGTGAGAGGCTTGCATATGTTGCAGGACTTGAAAATGTCGAAACAGAGGTTAAGGATTTTGATTTTGACCTTTTTATAGTTGTCGATACAGCAGATCCGGCAAGAATAGGAATTGCCGGAGTATTACTGGATAAGGGTATGAGGACTCTCGTTGTTGACCATCATATCAGCAATGAAAAATATGGTGATGAGAATATTGTTGAACCATCAGCAAGCTCGGCCTGTGAGGTTATATATGAGTTGATGGATGATGACAAAATAAGCAGAAATACGGCAGAAGCACTTTATACAGGTATGGTGCACGATTCAGGTGTGTTTAAGTATCAGAGTACATCAAAGAAAACTATGACAATTGCAGGAAATCTCATTGAAAAAGGAATTGAGATAACAGATATCATTGATGAGGGATTTTATGCACGAAGCTATATTCAGAATCAGGTGCTTGGCAAGGCTTTGATGGAGAGTATCCTACTGTTTGATGGCAAATGTATTGTCGCGCATATTTCAAAAAAAGAGATGGATTTCTTTGGTATTACCCATAAGGATCTGAGTGGAGTTGTTGAACAGCTTCGACTTACAACCGGTGTTGAAATAGCAATGTTTATCTATCAGACAGATGTGTATGAATATAAGGTTAGCTTACGCTCGAAAAAATATGTGGATTGTAATGAGATTGCCGGATATTTTGGTGGCGGCGGCCATGTAAGAGCAGCAGGGTGTGTGCTTAACGGAAGTGTTTATGATGTAATTAACAATTTGACGCGAGAAATCGAAAAGCAGATTTAAACTAAAATAAGGAAGTGTAATATTTTGTATCACGGAATTATAAATATTTATAAAGAAAAAGGCTACACATCTCATGATGTTGTTGCTAAATTAAGAGGAATTTTAAAACAGAAAAAGATTGGACACACAGGCACTCTGGAC
>CAYWDL010000327.1:0-1888 GCA_964457015.1 uncultured Roseburia sp.
ACTGTTAACTGAACTTATCAGTTCAAAAACTCTTTGCATATTTCACCTTTACCTTTCCATTTGCCACATTGCAAACTCAAGGGAATTATATTCACTGTTCAAATAAGTGTCAACTAAATTCCTGTTTTTTTGTGCAATGTTTACAAAGAATCGTTTTTCCGAACATTTTTTCGTTGGTGATTTTAGTATATTACGCACATTATTTTAATTAATTTTTGTTCATTTTGCTACTTGATATTTTATTTCGTTAAAACACTCGTTATCTAATGTGTATTCCAAAAATTAGAAAATTTAGCCTTATCCAAGAATTATGTAAACCATTTTAGCAATTTAATTAACATTTTTGTAAAAAACCAAGTCTATTTTAGCTTTAAAAAAGCCTGCAAATATGCTATAATTCATTTATATTTTGTTTATAAATTGTTTATACAATTGTTAACAAATTGTTACATAATTTGTTACAACTTTATGAAAGGACTGACATTGATGAAACCCGGTGTATATATCGCTTATAAGAAAGATGGCACTATGTACTATCGCTCTTCAATTACATATAAGAACAAGCACATTAGTCTTGGAAGCTTTCAGGATGAAGTTTGCGCCCATAATGCATATGTTGAAGCCAACAACATATTGACAAATTACGACATAAAGCTTGAACATTATAATAAGAAGAAACTCCTTTCATTTAACAAATGGGTGAGCCTAATTAACTTCAGGGATAATGGTATTTACTTTAAAAATCCTATATACCTTTACCCTAAGTACTTCTTATATTATATGTCCCAGGATGAACCGTTTACATTTGATGTAGATGACCTGTTCTATTACTCCAATCACAAGATTATGCGTCGTGGCGGTCATCTCTTTGTTGCAGACTATGGTATGCAGGTGAACATCCTTAATCGCTACGGTATTAAAAATTTTGCCAAATCCGGCAAGGATTATGTGTTTGTAAATGGTGATGAAACCGACTTCAGATATAAGAATATACATATTATCAATCATTATAACGGTGTTACCAGGGAAGATGTTAACGGACGAGGAATATACACTGCTAAAATCCACATCAATGGTGACTATATAATAGGAAGATATGATTCCGAGGAAGAGGCTGCAATTGCATATAATAAAGCCGTAGATACATTAGAGAAAAAAGGTGTGAATATACGCTATACCAAAAATTATATCGACGGACTCAATCAGGCAATGTATGATGAACAATACGAAAAAGTAAAGATATCAAAAAAAATCAGACATTATTAAAATGGTCGGGAAAATCCCGACCATTTATTGCATATTAATTAATAATTCTTATTACCAACTGCAAGCTTATCTAACAAATACTTGCTTGTATTATCTTTAGAGAATACATATATGTTGTTCTCTCTTTTCTCACACTCTAACTTTGTCAAAACATCACGTGCCGCAGAATTAATAAGCTTCATCCTATCTGAATCCTGGCTATAATCATGGATAACCATATATGGTTTTGGATAAAAATCATATGTATAATGATTATCCAATGTAATCCATAAAAATCCGGCAACAATAATATCTTCCAATAAATTTTTACCAAGAGGGTCAAAATTGTTTACATCCGGTGTATTGAATGACATACGGATTTCCTCTCTATTCTTAGAATAAAGCGGATCAAAATTAAAACGCATCTGTCCAATAAACTTTAAATCACCATGACTTCTGTCGTGAATATTCAAATACACTGTAGATGGTGTATTGTTAGGTTTAGACTGAACACTTATAACCTGTAAATAAATGTTGTTAAGATACTGTAACACTATGTATTCCTCCTTCTTATGTATAATTACTTATTATTGATGTAATTTACCAAACCTTCAGCCTTTATGATATTCTGCATAAATTCAGG
>CAYWDL010000328.1:0-1873 GCA_964457015.1 uncultured Roseburia sp.
TACAACAACCGGTATCACTCTATCTTTTCTACCTGATACCTTTAAAACCTCCAATGCCAATGGAACAAAGGTTATAAGTGCAACGTCATTTGTTATAAACATTCCAAAGAAAAAGCAAAGTAACACCAGTATAAGTTCAAGGCTTCTCTCACTTCCAGCCATTTTAAGAAGCTTTTCTGCAATCATCTCGAAAAAACCTAAACTTTTCAAACCAGCCATAACTGCCATCAGACAAAACAATATTCCAAGAGTTCTAAAATCAATATAATCTATGTACTCTGTGTCAGGCACTATTACAAACATTGAAATAATCGCAAGTACCCACGCAACTGTTAATACTGTTTCGTTTTTTATGAAATTCTTTAACTTAGTCATCATATTTTATTCCTTACTTATTTTTACAGCAATTCTTGTACTTTTTCCCTGAACCGCATGGGCAAGGATCATTTGGATAAACCTTTTTCTTTTTTGCATTATCAAATGATATTATATCCCCACCATCAATATTAACCGATAAAGGCTGTAATTTTTCCTCTTTCAGCAACTCAACAGGCTTAAAGCCACGATTCACTATCATTCTTGTATTATTCCATAGTTCATTTACGTATTCAACAAATCTTTCCACCTGTCGCTCATCATAAAATCTTATTCCGTGTTCTTCGACTATCGAAAAAATATACTTAATGTCACAACCCTCTCGTATCGAAGTCTGTATCCACTTTCCCACATAGTTTGCCGTACTTATAGAAACACCAACCTGATTAACCAAAAAAGTAACCATTTTCTTCAATTCTTTCTCATTAGGAAGATATCCCTCTGTAGCAAGCTCTATTATTTCACCTGCGTCTGGTATATAATATTTTTTCTTCCCCTGTGCCTGTAATAAACCATTATCGTCAGAATAAATATCTTTATGATATATCAGATTTCCTTTTATAACAAATTCATTAAACTCTGGTGGCAAACCGATAATGGCCTCTCTTACCTGTGCTTCTGTCAATGATTCTCTTTGCTGGTAGTCCTTTTTTAACATCTGCATAAATATATCAATAGGCACTATTCCATATAATAAACTAGCTGCACGCAAACAACTCAACACAAAACTGTATCGCCTTCTTCTTGCATCAAATTCGTCATCACCTATATCCCAATACGCTTCCATAACATCATCCGGCACACTAAACACCCCATTTTCCAACATTCCAATATAAGCTGCCTGATATATATCATCCAGTATCTCACCTGCGTAATTAGACCTAACTTCTTCTCCTGCAAGCACTTTTTCAAACATTTCAATCTGAATATCTGTTTGGTAAAGAAAATAATTTTTCATAACATCATATGTTAACATATAATCAACTAACTTATCTATTAATTCATTCTTGCTACATCCACTTGTTGCCTTTACACCTTTGATTTTTGCAATTTCAACTATATCATTTTTTGTATAATCAGAAAAAACATCTCTTAAACCTATAGAATAATCCTTCCCATATTCTGCATTAAATTCTTTAGCCTGTTTCACTAAATCACTATATTGCCTTAACATTTCAGCTATTTTATCCATTTTTTTATATAAAGCTTCTTTTCCTGATACATTAACATTATTAGTCCTGTTCTTGTCTCGCTTTGTAGCATTCAAACCATATTTTCCATCAAAAATATCCTTATATAACGAGGCTTGAATTCTATTATCGCACTTTCCCCATTTATAGAAATACTCTTTTTCCAATTCATAATTAACTTCCTCTATATCATAGGCAACACCATACCCCTGCGACTCCATCCACTCCATACGACTTTCATATTCAGGATTATTCGTGTCACTAATAATATCCAGACAATCATAATATCCATAAATTCCACCACAATC
>CAYWDL010000329.1:0-1870 GCA_964457015.1 uncultured Roseburia sp.
ATAGAGTATCTTTCAAGGTCTTCCTTGATTTGACTCTTTCTTCTAATACCTGCAGTATCAATAAATACATATTCATTATCATTTCTCTTAACGACAGTATCTACAGCATCTCTTGTAGTTCCGGCAATGTTTGAAACAATAAGTCTGTTTTCACCTAAAAGCTTATTAATAAGTGAAGATTTACCTACATTGGGCTTACCGATAATGGCAACTCGAGGTCTTTCATCCTCTTCCTCTTCACCTTCTATATCAGCAAAATACTTAGTAACCTCATCAAGCATATCGCCAAGTCCCTGCTTGCCTACTGCTGATACAGGGAACGGATCACCCAGTCCCAAATTGTAAAATTCATATACATCTGCCTGCTGCTTTTGGAAGTTATCAACCTTATTAACAACCAAAACTATCGGTTTATGACTTCTTCTAAGCATATCGGCAACCTTTGCATCGCTGTCTACAAGCCCCTGCTTAACATCAACCATAAACATTATGACATCTGCTGTTTCAATGGCAATCTCTGCCTGCTCTCTCATCTGAGATAAAATAATATCATTTGTATCAGGCTCAATACCACCTGTGTCTATCATTGTAAATGTTTTATCAAGCCATGTGATATCCGCATAAATACGGTCTCTTGTCACACCTGGTGTATCCTTTACAATTGAAATATTTTCTCCTGCCAACGCATTGAACAATGTTGACTTACCAACATTTGGTCGTCCAACTATGGCCACTACCGGTTTACTCATATTTTCCTCCATTTCATCTATTTGGATAGGCTGTAATATATACAAAATTATCGCTATCCGTTTTACTATTGCTGATATTTATAAGCTGTTCATCATCTGCTAATATGGCTTTGATAAAATTATCGCCACCATTATTTGTAACAAAGCAAGGTGTTTTCAACTGCTTTGCAACCTCAGACAATGTAACATCATCTAAAAATACTTCTTCGCCACTTCTTACAATATTGTATGGCATAAGTATTCTATCGCCTAATTCCTTGTCTTTTAACTGATTGATAATGTCGCCACCTGTTATTAATCCTGATACGGTAATAGTTTCACCGAAAAAATCATTCCTTATAGGATAAACATTTATGTTTATATTCTTAAACCTTTTCATAAGCTGTGTGGCGAAATCATTAATCATACCATATGCAAGTCTGCCGGTCACAACAGATACATTTCTTACTCTGTCATCACCCTGTAATGTGCCAAAATACTCATTAAACTCATTAATCATAAGTCTCATCATTCCAACACCGTTTTCCAGCTGAATATATCCGTCATAGCGCTCTTCTTCCGGAAAATCACGCTCCGCCAAAATATAAAACTCATCGCTGGCATGTATAAAATGCAAACCAAATTCATCATAGAACTTATTTTGATACTCTTCAACAGTATCTATAATCTTACAGGCGTCCTCTTTAGTAAATAACTCTAAAGGATATAATCCCTCTCTGAATTTAGTAAGCCCCGCCGGAACCACTGAAACGCTGCGCATAAATGGCAGATTCTCGGATAAATCCTCTATGGAACCAACAAGCTCGTCCCCATCATTTACACCCTTACATAATACAATCTGTCCATTCATCTCTATGCAGGCATCACGAAGCTTCTTTATCTTGTCAAGAGCATCTCCTGCAAAGCGATTATTCAACATCTTGCATCTGAGTTCCTTGTTTGTTGTCTGGACTGAAATATTGATTGGACAAAGATGGTACTTGATAATTCTATCAATATCCTTATCCTTCATATTAGTCAATGTAATATAATTCCCCTGCAAAAAAGAAAGTCTTGAATCATCATCCTTAAAATACAAGGTTTCCCTCATTCCCTTTGGCATCTGGTCTATGAAACAGAAT
>CAYWDL010000330.1:0-1835 GCA_964457015.1 uncultured Roseburia sp.
GCTTTATCCGATTATCAATAGAGATTTGCTTGTGACAGCTGCCATTTTTCATGACATTGGGAAGATTAATGAGTTATCAACATTTCCAACCAATGATTATACAGATGAGGGTCAACTTATCGGACACATTGTTCTCGGATATCATATGGTTGCAGATGCAATCAAGAGGATTGATGGATTCCCTGTGAAGCTTGCTAATGAGCTTAAGCATTGTATTTTGTCTCATCACGGCGAGTTGGAATTCGGTTCGCCTAAGAAGCCTGCACTTATCGAGGCAATAGCATTATCGTTTGCGGACAATGCCGACGCAAAGATGGAAACAGCAAAGGAAATTTTGAGCAGTACACAGCCACCTGAAGGAACAGAATGGCTTGGTTATAACAGATATATAGATAGCAATATTAGAAAGACTTCGGTGTAATATGGTAAATAAAAATGATACATTTACAGTGGATATAATCGACATAGGAACCAATGGCGAGGGAATTGCCAAGTTGGAGGATGGATATACGCTTTTTATCAAGGATGCAGTGGTTGGTGATAGGGCTTTGGTTAAGATAATGAAAACTACAAAGTCTTATGCTTATGCACGCCTTATGGAGCTTATAGAGCCTTCTGAATATCGTGTACAGCCAAAATGTCCTGTGGCGAAGCAATGTGGAGGCTGTCAGATTCAGGAGATATCATACGAAAAACAGTTGGAATTTAAGGAGAATAAGGTCAAGAATAACATTATCCGTATCGGTGGAATAAAAGAGCCACCAATGCTCCCGATTATCGGTATGGACGAGCCTTGGAAATACAGAAACAAGGCTCAGTTTCCTATGGGAATGTCAAAGGATGGCCGCATAATCTCAGGCTTTTATGCAGGTCGTACTCACTCGATTATTGAGTGTGATACCTGTCATATTGGTATAGATGAGAACCGGGAAATCATGGGGATTGTGAAGAATTATATGGACACTAACGGAATTAGTGCTTATGACGAGGAGACTGGAAAAGGCATTGTGCGTCACGTTCTCATTCGTAAGGGCTTTACAACCGGGGAAATAATGGTCTGCCTTGTTGTTAATGGCAATAAATTGAAAAATACGGATGCTTTGGTTAGTGAATTGCTGAAAATTGAAGGGATGACAAGCATTTCTTATAGCATAAATAGAGAAAATACCAATGTAATAATGGGCAAAACTATAGTGGATTTGTATGGAAATGGCTATATCACGGACTATATCGGCGATGTTGCATTTAGAATTTCACCACTTTCATTTTATCAGGTAAATCCTACGCAGACAAAGGTGTTGTACGGAAAGGCTCTGGAATTTGCAGGATTAACAGGCAAGGAGAATGTGTGGGATGTATATTGTGGAGTTGGCACAATATCGCTTTTTTTAGCGAAAAATGCCCTTAAAGTGCGCGGGGTTGAGATTGTTCCTGAAGCAATCCTGGATGCAAGAAAAAATACAGAGATTAATCATATTAATAATGCCGAATTCTTCGTGGGAAAGGCAGAAGAGGTGCTTCCTAACCACTTCGAAAAAACCGGCGAAGGCGCAGATGTAATTGTTGTTGACCCGCCACGCAAGGGTTGTGAACAAAGTGTCCTTGAAACCATGGTTAAAATGCAGCCTAAGAGAATTGTGTATGTAAGCTGTGACTCGGCTACATTGGCAAGGGATTTGAAGTTTTTAACGGAGAATGGTTTTAGATTGGATAAGGTGCAGGCTGTTGATATGTTTCCACATAGTGTGCATGTGGAGACGGTGGTTTTGATGACAAAGGTTTGATATACCTCAACTGTGGAGTAAGAGAAAAAATTGAATTTATGGCACCGAATG
>CAYWDL010000331.1:0-1820 GCA_964457015.1 uncultured Roseburia sp.
CTTCCGTGCGTATCACAGTATCACTTTAAATAAAACCGTCTGATTCACCGGTTATTTAAGTGCTGCTTTGCACGTTGTTTCCGCATAACAAGCGGACGATTTGCTTTGTACAGTGACTTGTCGCCAGTTTCCTAAGCCTTGATTTTCAAGACTTTTGACATTCGCTCCCCGGAAAACCAACGTATTTTCATACATTGCAACCTCACGGTTCATCGCTATCAATGTCACAGCATTTATGAGTTTACACTATACTTACAAATAATGCAAGCTTTTTTTTAATTTTTTTTAAATTTTTTTTCTTCTATATAAATGAGCCATTTTTAATCCATTTTTGCATTGCTAAATTTTTTGCATTATAATAGGAAGAAATAGAATTTTCAGACCATTTTTAGACACCAAACAAAAATTTTTCACACATTTTACTCTAATATATGATATATTATTAGCATCTAATATAATGGAGGAAACATATGTCAACATTAATGAAAAATATCGCAAAAGGCAATCGTAAAGCCTTGATGCAATCTTACGAGGAAAACAAGGACAGAGTATACTATATTGCCAGCCAAGTGGACAAGTCCAGGGCCTCAATGGCAACCCTGTGGGCATTCAAGAATGCCTGGAATGATATAATTGCCACAGCAAACCTCAGGGAGGAGGATTTCACAACCTACGTGGTTCACAAGCTTGCCAATTATCTTCAAAGGAATTCTGCAAAGGCTAATCAAAGAAGCATTATGGATACCTGTGAAAAGTTAAGCATAGATTTTTCAATGAACAGTGAAGCTATGAATATTCCGGCAGAAATAAATGAAAAGATAAACGAAACCATAGAGCGCATCGCTTCACCTATAGAAAAGTATGACAAGACAACTCTTATTTCCATTTTGTCCATTGGTACAGTAGTTATTGTCTGTATTGTAATAATGTCACTTTTCTTCTCATCAGATGAGAAGGTCAACTCTACTTCATCTGATTTGCATGTTTTAACAAACGAGGAGCTTTTAACGCAGAATGTAACAAGCGGTTCAACCAGCAACGAACCTATAACAAGTGCAATTTCAGCAGACCTTGACAGCTCATTAATATACTATGCAGACATCACTATTAAGGATTACGGAACAATCACTGTTAAGTTAGATGAGGAATCAGCCCCTATCACAGTTGCTAATTTTGTAGGTCTTGCAGAAAGTGGATTTTATGATGGATTGACTTTCCACCGCATTATAGAAGGCTTTATGATGCAGGGTGGAGATCCAAACGGTAACGGAACAGGGGGTTCAGAGGATAATATTTCAGGAGAATTTACATCCAACGGATTTAGCAACGCACTTTCGCATACACGAGGTGCAATTTCAATGGCTCGTTCAACTGACCCTGATAGTGCAAGCTCACAGTTCTTTATTTGTCATGCTGACTGCAGCAGCTCTCTTGATGGCGATTATGCAGTATTTGGTTACGTAACCGAAGGCCTCGAGGTTGTTGATGCTGTTTGCGAAGCTGCCGAACCTACCGATAACAACGGAACAATCTCAGCTTCAAAGCAGCCTGTAATTACAAGCATTAAGATTAGAACAGAAGAGGAACCGGAATCTGAATCTTCTGAAATAGAGTCTTAACAATTAAATAATTATTTGGTATACTAAGGTGTCGGCACAATTCCGGCACCTTTATTATTTACATACGAAAGGATTCATTTACAGATATGTGGATTGCAGATAATTGGAAGGATTATGAAGTTATTGATTGTTCAAAGGGCGAAAAGCTGGAACGTTGGGGGAAATACACACTGCTAAGACCTGACCCGCAGGTAATATGGG
>CAYWDL010000332.1:0-1811 GCA_964457015.1 uncultured Roseburia sp.
GACGTGGTAAGGTAAGAAGAGCTAAACTTAACTACTTAAGAGACAGAGTAGGTAAGGCTGCTAAGGTTAAAGAATTAGTAAAATAATTCGGGTTTTATGAGACAAATGCAAGGATATTGTATTTGTCTCTTTAATTTTATAAAAAAAGTAAGATTTAATATGTATTTGAGGTATAATAAATGAAGATAGGTTCAGATGATACAATTAAATATATAATATTAGATGACATATTAAAATGGATTATCGATTTTGTTTTGGTCGTTGTCATCGCTCTTTTTGTTGTGAATTATTATGGTGAATCTGTAGACGTTATTGGTAATTCTATGAATCCTATAGTTGAAAATGATGAAAAGGTGTTACTTGATGAGCTTGTTTATACTATAAAGGAACCGGAACGGTTCGATATTGTTGCATATAGAACAAGAAGCGGTGAAATATCAATAAAGCGTATTATTGGTCTGCCTGGAGAGACAGTACAGATAGTTGACAATATTATATACATTGACGGTGAGGCTATTGAAGATAGTTATTTTGAAGGAAAGTTTGAAAGCGGTTATGTAGAAGATGCTATGGTTATCGGTGAAAATGAATATTTTGTAATGGGTGACAATAGAAATGTAAGCGAAGACAGTAGATTTGAATATGTTGGGAATATAAGCAGAAATGATATTTTGGGTAAGGTATGGTTTGCATATTATCCTTTTACAAAGATTAGAATGATATAGATTAAATGTGAAGATGGAGGCAAAAAATGAATATACAATGGTATCCGGGTCATATGACTAAAGCAAAAAGAATGATGGAAGAGGATATTAAGCTGATTGATCTCGTTATTGAGATTGTTGATGCAAGGCTTCCCATGAGCAGCAGAAATCCCGATATTGATAAGTTAAGTAACAATAAAGCCAGACTTGTGCTTTTGAACAAATCAGACTTATCAGATGAAAGGGCAAATAAGCTGTGGATGGAATATTTCAAGGGAAAAGGATTTCACGTTCTTGAGATAAATTCTAAGTCAGGCAAGGGTGTTAATCAAATAAATAGTGTAATAGCTGAGGCATGTAAGGAAAAAATCGAACGAGACAGAAGACGTGGAATAAAGAACAGACCTGTACGAGCAATGGTTGTTGGCATTCCAAATGTTGGTAAGTCAACATTTATCAATTCTTATGCAAAGAAGGCCTGTGCTAAAACAGGAAATAAACCGGGCGTCACAAAGGGAAAGCAATGGATAAAATTGAGCAAAACCTTGGAATTACTTGATACTCCGGGTATATTGTGGCCAAAGTTTGAGGATCCGCAGGTTGGAATAAAATTAGCATTGTTAGGTTCAATAAAAGATGATATATTAAACTTAGGTGAATTATCCTTGGAATTGATAAAAAGATTGCAGGAAAGCTATCCTGAAGCTTTACCGAATCGTTATCAGATTAACGGATGTGAAGAGCCTTTACAGGTGATTAACGATATTGCAAGGGTTAGAGGCTGCAAGCTTAAGGGGGATGAGTTAGATATAGAAAAGGCAGCGACGCTGTTGATTGATGATTTCAGGAATGGAAGACTGGGAAGAATAACATTAGAATTTCCAGAGTAAGGGTACGTATGGATTTTTTTAGAGAAAATAAAAAAGATATAATTAAATTATTATGCTATATAGCTATTGTTCTTGCAGTGATTTTTGTTATAAATAAGTTCTTTTTCTCAATTGTAAGAGTTAACGGTTCATCTATGGAGCCGGCATTGCAGGATAATGATATAATTATAGTTGATAAAACCATTGAGACTGATGAATTAGAACGATTTGATATAGT
>CAYWDL010000333.1:0-1740 GCA_964457015.1 uncultured Roseburia sp.
TTATGCATGGCTTAAAGTTAGCAAACATCGAAATGAACAGAAAGATGTTAGCTGATATGACTATCAATGATGCAGAAGGTTTTGCAAAGTTAGCAGAAGTTGCTAAGTCTAAATTAGCTTAATTAAAGATATATTAGAATGAACATAAATTTTTTAAAAATTTATGTTCATTTTTTTTTAAGTATGTGATAGAATATAATTAGTTATTTGTGTAAAATTGAAGAGAGAGTAGGAAAAGGATATGAGTATAAAGGAAAAACTGTCAGCAGATGAGCTGCTTGAAAAGATTTTTTACTATATGAATTGTCTGGTTGTTGAAAAGGATTTTAACAAGTCTATTTTGCTGTTAACTGATTTAGGACAAACATTGGTTAATGCAGAAAGGGCTTCTTTTTGGTATCGTGACATTAAGAAAAAACAATATTGGACGCTGGTGGCTGTCGGTGAGGACCGTATTACAGTTCCGTTTGGAAAGGGCATTGTAGGTGCGTCCATAGAGAATAATGAAACTATAATTATTTCTGAGCCATATAATGACCCAAGATTTAATGTGCAGGTTGATAAGGAAACAGGCTATGTGACTAAGTCAATTCTTTGTATGCCTGTCGTTAATAGCAAGGGTGATGTAATAGGCGCGTATCAGGCCATTAATAAGATTGCCGGGGAGAAGTTTGATGAACAGGATGTTAAGCGTTTATCACTGGCGGCGGCATTTTGTGGAAAGAATCTTGAAGCACAGCTGTTGAAGGAGGAAAGTCAGATTGACCAGCTTACGGGACTTAAGAATCGTAGAGGTTTTTGGGAAATGTATGATTCTAATATTAAGGAGAGCCTTAAAGGAATCCGAAGCAGCATAATTATGTGCGATATCGATTTCTTTAAAAAGGTCAATGATACATACGGGCACAATGTAGGTGATGCGGTTCTTGTATATATTGCGGATTTGATGGGAAGAATTATCGGAAATGATGGCAATGTATTTAGATGGGGCGGCGAGGAATTTGTTATGCTTGTGCCGGGATACACCAAGGATGATGCAATGGAATTGGCCGAAAGCATTAGAGAGACTGTGGAAAATTCAGAATGTCATTCGGAAGGAAACAATGTTAAGGTGACTATGTCATTTGGAGTGAAGGAGCTTGAATATGGCAGATTGTCAACTGAGATGATAAAAGAGGCGGATGAAAATTTGTATAAGGCGAAAAAGGATGGACGAAACAGAGTTGTAGGTTAATAGTGGAAATGGAGTTGAATGTATGTGTGAAAACAAACATGTATTTATTAGCTATAGTTCGAAGGACGTAGATTATGTAGCACAACTTTCAAAGGCTATGGAATTGAATAATATCGCATATTGGAGAGCACCTGACAGAATACCTGCCGGTTCTAATTATGCTAAGGAGATTCCCAAAGCGATAAAAGAGTGTGATGTGTTCCTTTTGATTTATTCGTGTAACTCACAGGAGTCCATATGGGTTGAAAAAGAGCTTGATACGGCTGTGTGCTGTAAAAAAGCGATTTTGCCTGTGAGGATAGATACTTGTGAATTTAATGATTTATTTAAATTTTATTTAAATAATGTTCAGATGCTTCAGGCAGAGGTTGTGGATGAGAGAATATTAAATCTTTCAGAGATTTTAGGAAAGGTAATGGATTTGAAGCAACTGCAAAAAGAAACTGTAGCTGTTAAGGCAGTTGGGAAAAATGTTAATATCAGTGAAAAGGAAATTATATCTGATG
>CAYWDL010000334.1:0-1736 GCA_964457015.1 uncultured Roseburia sp.
TTAAAGAAAGGAAAAGTATATATCCTTATCTAAAAGATATTATACGAGGAGAATATACAATGGATATCAAAGAAAAAATTGAAGAAATCGTAAAAAAAGTAACTAAGGATAAGGATTTACTTGAAAAATTCAAAAAGGATCCTGTAAAAACAGTTGAAGATGTGGCAGGTATCGACCTTCCAAATGATGCTGTGGAAAAGGTTGTTGATACAATCAAGGCTAAGATAAAAGCAGATGATGTGTCTGATAAGGTGTCTGATGCACTTGGTGCGATTAAGAAGTTATTCTAATAAATGTAGGAGGCTATCAAAATGATAGCCTCCTATTTTAGAATATACGTTATATATTATATTTTATGCATCTTCAGGTTCGCCTTTGTATAAAAGCTTCAGTATGATAGGTGTAGATATTGATGATATCAAAATAAGTAAAATTACTGAGGTAAAGTACTTGGCTTCAATGATTCCTGATGAAAGTCCCTTCTGGGCTACGATTAATGCAACCTCACCACGTGTCATCATACCAACGCCGACCTTCAGTGAATCCTTCCAGCTGTATTTCATAAGCTTTGCAATGAGTCCGCAACCAACAATTTTGGTAATTAATCCAACTAATACAAAGCCGATTGAGAATAATACAAGAGTCATATCTAACTCATTAATCTCAGTTTTTAAACCTATACTTGCGAAGAAAATCGGACCGAATAACATATATGTGTTAATGTCTGTTCTTCTTGAAACGTAATCTGCATCCTTTAAGTTACAGAGAATAATACCTGCAGCATAGGCACCTGTAATATCTGCAATTCCAAAGAAATGTTCTGCGACATATGTAAAAACAAAACAGATACAAATACTAAAAATTGGTATTCTTCTATGGTGCTCCCAACGTGCATCGGCGATTTTCATTACCTTGTATGATACAACACCTATTACAAGAACAAATACGAAGAATAATACTGTATTTATGATTACTCCTGTTGCATTTGAACTTGGGTCCTTCATACCTATAACAAAGGTAAGAACAATAATACCGATAATATCATCGATAATGGCGGCACTTAAAATTAAAGTTCCTATTTCGCCCTTGAGACGTCCCATTTCCTTCAATGTCTGAACAGTGATACCTACTGAGGTAGCTGTTAAGATAACACCGATAAACAAGTTACTAACAAACTCTGTTGTACCCGGAGCAGCAAAACCATTAAAGCAAGAGCTTAAAAGGTAACCGCCGCCAAGAGGTACTGCAACTCCTACACAGGCTACTAAAAGAGCCTTGGGTCCTGTTTTGATTAAATCTGATAAATTTGTTTCGAGACCGGCAGAGAACATAATGAGAACAACGCCGATTTCTGCCATCATTGCTATGAACTCAGTCTGGTTAACGAGACCTAATATAGAAGGCCCGATAAGGAGACCGGCAATAATCTGTCCAACTACCTGAGGCATTTTTAACTTCTTGGCAATAAGAGCAAAAAGCTCGGCAAATACAATGATTAACGCTAGGTCTTTGAAAATTTCATAAGTTTCCATAACAACTATTTTCCTTTCTTTTTTACCCCCGATTAGTTATAATAGCACTTTAAAATTTAATGTCAATTAGAAAATATTTAAATTTTTATAAACACGTTGCTAAATCATCCGATTACCAAATTGAGTTTAGTTATAAAAAATAGTTGAAATTCTGTCGAATTCGGGGTAGAATGTAATGGAAAAAACATAAATACATAAAAGGAG
>CAYWDL010000335.1:0-1727 GCA_964457015.1 uncultured Roseburia sp.
CTATCATAAGCAGCCTCCCTTAAGTATCTTTTGAATGCGCTCCTTGTCCATTTTGTGGCAGTTGTAGATAATAAGCATCAAATCTATGGCTATGCATAACACACCTATGATTATTACATGTGTCAGGTTGCACAGTTCAAATATGCCACAAACCGCACATGCCACACTTACAGCCACTATGCCTGTGATGCAATCAGCCAGGATTATCGTCTTAAATCTTTCAAACATTGAATAACCTGACACCTTCTTTATGGCAAGCTCAATGCCGTTGCCGTTGTATAGCATTTTAAGAAAAGTTTGGTTTACAAATACGAATAACGACATCATCATTACGATTATTGCAATACTTATGATGGCAAGACGTCGAAGAGCAGTTAACGTAGCACTATAATTTTCCCATACATCCTCCATATGATATCTCATTCCTCCACACATACCAAGTTCTTTCAAAAAAGCATCTACTTCATTAGAATTTGTATCAATAAAAGACTCGCCATATGCCCCCATAAGTCCATAATCTACTATTTCAGTCAATGTTGGCGTCGATTTATCTTTTATGCTCTCAAAAGCTATTATCGGATTTGTCACAATCTCGCTTCCTAGTTCACATTCTCCCGCCAAAGAAGTTATTTTCAAATCTTTTTTGTATTCAATAAAAACTTTTTCATATTGCTCCGAATTCTTGCCAACATCATCTGAAAACCACAAAAATAAATCTTCCTGATCCTCTTTCGTACATTGTGCACTCTCTGGAGCAATAATATATAATGTATTATCCTTATATTCATCTATTTCCGGAAGTTTCTCCTTAAGATACTCCTCACCATAGCAACTAATATATACCAATTCTGTATACTCGTCTGCATTAGTCAATCCAAGTTCATCCGTATATTTATACACTGAATTTGCTTTTTCTTCCTTCTCATACTTTATATACAATAAATATTCCAAAAATTCACTTCCATCAATTTCTTTAGACAAAGCACAATTTTCACACAAATCATCTCTATGATAAAATTGTACTTGCTTAGTTCCTTTTTGTTTTGCAAACAATTCACCTTGCTTATGGTATTGCAACCATTGAGTTATAGCCACAATATTTGATGCTGATATGCATATTATAAGAATCAAAACAAATGCTTTCACAGCATAATTTCCCATAATAGTTTCTTTTGATATTTTCCTGTTAGAAAACATTTCCGAAACATCATACCACAGCAATTTAAGATAAAGCATAGCTATAACAAGAATAATTATAAATGCTGCACACATTACCGTCCATGCTTCAAATATTCCACCACTAATAAAGCAATTTACGGTCATTACCAAAAACATCACTGAAAGTAACAACAAACTGTCGCGCCCAATACATAACCCTAATATTTTGGCAAGGCTCTCTCCCATTGTGAATCTAACAAATATTTCTTTCCTTTCCACCGATATCAGATAGTATTCAAGCAAAAGAACCACCAGTATCACAACAGCCCATACCATACGCACCATTCCCTGGATATCCTCTAAAGAATTATAACCATCAAAATGTGGAAAACCACCTGCGTATTCATCTATCAACAACTGCTTAAAACGATACATATCCTCATATTCGCCAATTAATCGAAATCCTTCTGGATATTTATGTATCGTCTCTGCATCCAACTCATAATACGGCTTGTATATTACCGTAACACTACCAGTAAACAAGCTACTATGCTCGTTTTCAAATATTT
>CAYWDL010000336.1:0-1715 GCA_964457015.1 uncultured Roseburia sp.
TCATCTCAACCTGTGACTGATCACCTGTCAAAGCTTCAACTGCAGCCTTCTGTGCGATAGAGTTAGGATTTGATGTCTGATGACTCTGAACACTTCCCATAAGCTTAGCAATTTCTTCACTTGAACCTGTATAACCGATTCTCCAACCAGTCATAGCATAACTCTTTGCCAAACCACTAACAGTAATTGTTCTCTTATATATTTCTTCATTAAACGAAGCGATACTAACATGCCTATAACCATTATACACCAGATGTTCATACATTTCGTCAGCAACAACATAGATATCGTTCTTTACAGCATAATCTGCAATAGCTCTAAGCTCTTCTTCTGTGTAAATCATACCTGTTGGATTGCTTGGTGTATTAAGAACCAAAGCCTTTGTCTTATCTGTTGTTACAGCCTGAAGCTGCTGAACAGTTACCTTATAGCCCTGCTCCTTCTCACCACGAACATATACCGGAACACCATCTGCCAATTTAACGATTTCAGGATAGCTTAACCAATATGGAGCCGGAATAATAACTTCATCGCCAGGATTCAATAATACCGAGAATACATTTGTCAATGAATGTTTACCACCATTGCTAATAACAATCTGACTTGGTTTATACTCAAGGCCGTTGAATTTCTTAAATTTATCACAAATCGCCTGCTTTAATGGTGCAATACCTGAAGCTGGTGTATATTTTGTAAAGCCAGTTTTAATTGCATCAATAGCAGCATCACAAATATTGTCAGGAGTATTAAAATCCGGTTCGCCGGCTCCAAATCCTACAACATCCTTACCTGCCTCTTTCAACTCTTTCGCCTTAGCTGTAATAGCCAAAGTTGATGATGGTTTTACCTGCATCGCTTTTTTAGATAATGTTAATGACATATGTGTACCTTCCTTATTCTTAGTTTTAACCGCTGTAATTATAATATATAAATAAAAATAAGTCTACAAAAAACAATAAAAAAAACAGCCAAGTACAATTTGAAATACATAAAGTACTTCAAATTGTGGCTGTATAACTGGAATATTATTTCGCATAATCAGTAACTCGCGACTCACGAATTACATTAACTTTAATCTGTCCCGGATATTCAAGTTCATCTTCAATACGCTTAGAAATGTCTCTAGCTAACAATATCATATCAGCTTCAGAAACCTGTTCAGGTATTACCATAATACGAACTTCTCTACCCGCCTGTATAGCAAAAGACTTATCAACTCCTTTATAAGAGTTAGTAATCTCTTCTAACTGTTTCAATCTGTTAGTATATGTTTCTAGTGTCTCACGTCTTGCGCCCGGTCTTGCAGCCGATATAGCATCAGCAGCCTGAACGATACATGCAATAAGTGATTCCGGTTCAACGTCACCATGATGAGCCTCAACTGCATTGATGATAAGCGGTGATTCCTTATACTTCCTACATAAATCAACACCAATCTGAATATGTGAGCCTTCAATTTCATGGTCAACTGACTTACCAATATCATGGAGTAAACCTGCTCTTTTAGCAGTTCTAACATCTACACCAATCTCTCCAGCTAACAAGCCGGATAATTGTGCAACCTCGATAGAATGCTTCAAAGCGTTCTGTCCATAACTTGATCTAAACTTCATCTTACCAAGAAGTTTAACTAATTCAGGATGGATACCATGTACACCAACTTCAAGTGTAGCATTTTCTCCTTCTTCACGAATCATGTTTTCAACTTCTTTTTG
>CAYWDL010000337.1:0-1681 GCA_964457015.1 uncultured Roseburia sp.
AAAATGTGTATACACAGTTAAATGGAAAGATGAGAAGTTCAACCCTTAGCAGTGCATATACAGTATACAATGATAAGTATATGAAGAAGCAGTATGAAGATTACGAGGATGACATTAGCGATTGGGAAGATAAGATTGATGCGATTAGAGAAAAATATGAGAAACAGTTTGCATCAATGGAGACAGCGCTTTCTACATTACAGAGCCAGTCATCATACTTCTCATCAATGTTGGGATACTAAAATAATTAGATTAGAATGGAGACGAGGGTATGGCATTACCAAATGGATATAGTCAATATAATAATAGTAAGATTATGACCGCATCACCGGCGCAGCTTACGTTGATGTTATATGAAGGAGCTATTAAATTTTGTAATATAGCAATAGTTGCTATAGAAGAAAAAGATATTATGAAGGCTCATAATAATATTAGAAAGGTTGAAAATATAATATCGGAATTTAGAGCAACTCTTAACTTCAAGTATCCGGTGGCGAATGAGTTTGAAAAGGTATATGCGTACCTCTATGACAGACTTGTTGAAGCTAATATGCATAAGGATAAGGAAATATTAGAGGAAGTACTTGGACACTTAAGAACAATGAGAGATACATGGAAAGAGGTAATGGTACTTGCAAAACGAAATGAACAATAGGGATTATATACAGATACTTATCCAGAGCCTGAATAAAAAGATAGCAGTTTTAGATAGGATTCTTGTGGCTAACGAGAAACAAAGTGCAATAATTGCTGAAGAAAAATTCGACTTTGATAAGTTTGACGAAGTATATGCTGAAAAAGAAAATTTAATAAAGGAATTAAATCTACTTGATAGCGGCTTCGAAAAGGTGTATAATAGAGTCAAGGAAATCTTGGACGTGGATAGGCAATCATATACAGTTGAGATAAAGACAATGCAGGATTTAATAAGAATAGTTATATCCAAGGCTGCTGATGTTGAAGTAAGTGAAAAAAGAAATCACGAAGCTATGACAGCAAAAAATGTTATGATGAGAAAACAGGTTAAAACCGTGAAACTTACAAACAAGGCTGCAGCAGAATATTATCAGACTATGAATAAATTAAAGGTTGTAGAGCCACAGTTCATGGATAAGAAAAAATAATTAAAATTTTTTCAAAAAAATCTAAAAAAGGTATAAAGTATTTTCTAAAGCTACCGATATATATTATGTAAGGTAGTAAGAGATAAGTACTTACTATACAAAATACTATTAACAAATGTAGCATAAGCTACAAACAAATCTGCCAGGGACGGCAGAGTATATTCAAGGAGGAATTATTATGATAGTACAACACAACATGCAAGCGATGAACTCAAACAGACAGTTAGGTATCATCACAGGAGCTCAGGCAAAATCAACAGAAAAGTTATCTTCAGGTTACAGAATTAACCGTGCAGGTGACGATGCAGCTGGTCTTACAATCTCAGAGAAGATGAGAAGCCAGATCAGAGGTCTTAACAAGGCTTCTACAAATGCTGAAGATGGTATTTCATTAATCCAGACAGCTGAAGGTGCTTTAAATGAAGCTCACGAAATTCTTCAGAGAATGAATGAATTAGCTACACAGGCAGCTAATGATACAAACACAACATCTGATAGAACAGCTATCGATAAGGAAATGGATGCTCTTACAAGCGAACTTAACAGAATCGCATCTA
>CAYWDL010000338.1:0-1668 GCA_964457015.1 uncultured Roseburia sp.
TTCTATATGGAGCCTCAACAAAACCATACTCATTAATTCTTGCGTATGTAGCAAGTGAGTTGATAAGACCGATATTCGGACCTTCAGGAGTCTCGATAGGACACATTCTACCATAGTGAGAATAGTGAACGTCTCGAACCTCGAATCCGGCTCTATCTCTTGAAAGACCACCAGGTCCCAAAGCTGATAAACGTCTCTTGTGAGTTAACTCGCCAAGAGGATTGTTTTGGTCCATAAACTGTGACAACTGTGAACTTCCGAAGAATTCCTTAACAGCTGCAGTAACAGGCTTAATATTAATAAGAGACTGTGGTGAAATACCTTCCAAATCCTGAGTAGTCATTCTTTCACGAACAACTCTTTCCATTCTTGACAAACCAATTCTGTACTGGTTCTGTAACAATTCACCGACTGCTCTGATACGTCTATTTCCAAGATGATCGATATCATCTGTTGTACCAATACCATACTCAACATTCATACAATAACTAATAGAAGCAATAATGTCTTCTTTTGTAATATGCTTTGGTATAAGTTCATTGATATTCTTTACAATAGCATCCTTAAGATCCTCTTCGTTTGTATTCTCTTCAAGGAGCTGAGCTAAAACAGGGTAGTATACATATTCAGTGATTCCGAGTTCCTCCACGTCAAAATCAACGTACTTCGCAATATCTACAACCATATTAGATATTACCTTTACGTTTCTTTCCTCTGTCTGTACAAGAACATATGGTACTGCCGCATTCTGAATCTGTTCAGCCATCTCTGCAGTAACCTCATCACCCTTAGAAGCAATGATTTCGCCTGTTGTTCTATCAACAACGTCCTCAGCAAGAATAAAATTCTTGATTCTATTCTTATATGCCAGCTTCTTATTAAATTTATAACGTCCAACCTTGGCCAAATCATATCTTCTTGCATCGAAGAACATGCTTGTAATGAGACTTTCAGCACTATCTACACTTAAAGGCTCACCTGGACGAATCTTTTTGTATAACTCTAATAAACCATCCTGGTAATTATCTGATGTATCCTTCTCAAAGCTTGCTAAAAGCTTTGGTTCTTCACCAAATAAATCGATGATTTCCGCATTTGTACCTATACCCAATGCTCTAATAAGAACTGTAACAGGTACCTTTCTTGTTCTATCTACACGTACAGAAAATACGTCGTTTGAGTCTGTTTCATACTCAAGCCATGCACCTCTGTTTGGTATAACAGTTGACGAATACAATGTCTTACCAAGCTTGTCATGAGCAACACCATAATATATACCCGGTGAACGCACAAGCTGGCTAACGATAACTCTTTCAGCACCGTTGATAACAAATGTACCAGTAGCTGTCATAAGTGGCAAATCACCCATGAATATTTCATGTTCAGCAATTTCACCTGTCTCCTTATTATGCAATCTAACCTTTACCTTCAAAGGAGCTGCATATGTTGCGTCTCTTTCCTTACATTCTTCAATCGAATACTTAACATCATCTTCGCATAACTGGAAGTCTACGAACTCGAGACTTAAATGATTGTTATAATCTTCAATTGGAGAGATATCCTCAAAAACTTCCTTAAGGCCTTCATTCAAAAACCACTGATATGAGTCCTTCTGGATTTCGATAAGATTAGGCATATCAAGAACTTCTTTTTGTCTTGAATAGCTCA
>CAYWDL010000339.1:0-1668 GCA_964457015.1 uncultured Roseburia sp.
AAAATAATGTCTTATCTTCTCAAATTCACCGGGTTTGTACTCTCTTTCGTTTCTACACCCAAATGCTTTTACAATATTCTCACGCAGTACTCTTTCTTTTTCTTTTGAATATCTGTAACTTGTCACAGCAAAAAAAGCCAAAACAACTACTGCTATAATTACATAACCAATTATTTCTATTCCCATAGGTCTCTCCTCACTACACTAAATACTATTATGTAACTATAGCAGATTTTTAATATTTATTCAACAATTCATTTTTAAATTATAATACAAATAACACCACCTTTACTGTCATTTGTTATTTTCTGCAAGGTTTCCTGCATTTTACCTTGTGTCTCATCGGATAATTTGTCGATTTTGCCCCTTATTCCGTCATTTACAATTTGTTCAATGGTTTTTCCAAAAATATTGGTATTCCACATACCTTCATCACTTTTTTCATTTTCTTTAATGAACCTTATCAGGTCCTCAGCCTGCTCTTCGCTGCCGACAATTGGCGAAATTTCTGTTAAAACGTTGGTTTTTATCATATGTATGGACGGTGCCTGTGCTTTTATTTTTACCCCAAATTTATTTCCATTTCTTATCACTTCCGGTTCCTCAAGAATAATCTCATCCCTGACTGGCAATACAACACCATATCCCTTTGACTTTACCTCTTTTATGGCATCCTTAACCTTTTCAAATTCATCCTTCATCGAAGATAGATTTTTAATAGTATGAACAAGCTCATATTCATTTACAATCCTTTCTCCCGTAAGCTCACTTAAAATATCGTAATAAAGCTTTTCCTTAACATTGACTCCTAATTCAACAACACCCTTCGACAAATCCTTTGTTTTTATATGTATACTGTCAATATTCTCCTCCTCAACATTTAATTTATCTTCATTAATATCCTTCATAAAATTAGCGGCTTTTATGATATTCCTTGCAATTTTAATGATTTTTTCCTTTAACCAATGACCATTTTCAAGTATCTCCACCCATTTTGGTACATTAAACACTACCTCAGATAATGGAAATTCAAACAATATATTATTAATAATGTTTAATATGTCATCCTTTTTCAATTGTTCACAATTGACCGGCATAACCTTAACCATGTGCTTATCCTCAATTTCCTTTGCCAACGCCACCGTTTCTTCAGAATACGGTCTGTTTGAGTTCAACAAAACTATAAATGGCTTACCAATATTCTTAAGCTCGTTTATGGTTTTTTCTTCTGCTTCTATGTAGTCAGACCTTGACAAATCGCTAAAGCTGCCATCACAGGTTACCACAAGACCTATTGTAGAATGGTCATTAATAACCTTTTTCGTTCCTATTTCAGCTGCCTTTGTAAATGGTATTTCATAATCATACCAAGGTGTTTTAACCATACGTTCATTATCATTTTCAATATGACCTACCGCACCATTCACCATATATCCGACACAATCAATAAGTCTTACACTCACCTCGGCATCTTCCGCAAGCTTGACCTTAGCCGCTTCCTTAGGTATGAATTTGGGTTCTGTTGTCATAATTGTCTTTCCTGCACTTGATTGAGGCAATTCATCACTGGTTCTCATCCTTACATGTTCATCCTCAATATTAGGAATCACAAGCAAATCCATAAATCTTTTGATAAAAGTAGACTTGCCTGTTCTTACCGGTCCCACA
>CAYWDL010000340.1:0-1629 GCA_964457015.1 uncultured Roseburia sp.
ATAACCATAGTTTGAAACAAATTCAACAACCTTATCTACAATACTTTGAGGATAAAAGCCTTCATTCAGCTTATCAGTCAACTGCTTTTTAGTTCTATCACCAGAACCCAGAAGATACAGTGCCCGTTCCTTTGCCCTTGGATAAAGCACATCCCTCTCAATCGAAGAAATAGAATCCTCTGTCAGATGGCAAGACTCTTTTATATTATATTTCTTAATTTCCGAATTATATAGCGAGAAGACATACTCGTTATCCAATTTTACTTTCTGTCTTCTGCTATCAATCTTCGTAACACTTGTTACAATCATACTCCACCTAAAAGCTATTCTTCAGGATTAGCATCATCAATGCCATATCTTTCTCTAACGAGAGCTTCAACCTCTGCAAGCATCTCCGGATGTTCCTTCAAGTAAGTCTTGGCATTCTCTCTACCCTGACCAATCTTCTCATCATTGTATGCATACCAAGCACCACTCTTATTGACAACACCAATATTAGCTGCAAGATCAAGAATATCACCAACCTTTGAGATACCTTCACCAAACATAATATCAAATTCTGCTTCCTTGAATGGTGGGGCAATCTTGTTCTTTACAACCTTAATTCTTGTTCTGTTACCAATAATCTCACCACCAGACTTTAATGATTCAGTTCTTCTTACATCAAGTCTAATGGATGAATAAAACTTCAATGCTCTACCACCTGTTGTTGTTTCAGGATTACCGAACATAACGCCAATCTTTTCTCTTAACTGGTTAATAAATACAACAATACAGTTGGTCTTGCTTATAACTGCTGTAATCTTTCTAAGTCCCTGAGACATAAGTCTTGCCTGTAAGCCAACGTGAGAATCACCCATCTCACCATCGATTTCAGCCTTAGGAACCAAGGCTGCAACAGAGTCAACAATAACAATGTCTACTGCACCAGAACGAACCATTGTCTCTGTAATCTCAAGAGCCTGTTCACCAAAATCAGGCTGCGAAATATATAAGTTATCAATATCTACACCAATATTCTTAGCATAAACCGGATCAAGAGCATGTTCTGCATCAATAAACGCTGCAATTCCGCCTCTTTTTTGAACCTCTGCAATCATATGTAATGCAACTGTAGTCTTACCACTTGATTCAGGACCATATACTTCCACAATACGTCCCTTAGGAATACCACCAAGTCCAAGTGCAATATCAAGACTAATAGAGCCCGTTGGGATAGTTTCAATATTCATACTTGCATTCGGATCACCAAGCTTCATAATTGAGCCCTTACCAAATTGTTTTTCAACCTGCGACAATGCTGCTTCCAGTGCTTTTATTTTATCATTCTTTTCCATATTCTTTATATTTCCTTTCATAAATAAATCTTGCGCATTAACAACAAACATTTGTTCGATATATTTATAATAATATATTCTTTTTTTGTTGTCAACTATTTTTTACATTTTAAATTTTACTATAATGTGAGTACTTTAAAACGGACTGTGTTCGAAATTCCCTTAGAATTTCTATGAAATTTTGCATAAAATAAAAAAATTAAGATTTAAGATAGGTATATTATATTTTATTATTTAAAAAAATACAAGTAAAAAATCAGAGTTACAATATATAACTCTGATTCGCTAATAT
>CAYWDL010000341.1:0-1610 GCA_964457015.1 uncultured Roseburia sp.
CTGGGCATTATCACCGTAAAGGATATTAGTGCCCCTGGAAAATTCCATATCAAGTTCATTATAATTTCTAAAATTGTGTAATTTTAGCGAACGGATATACATAACAACAACCTATTTCTTAATTTCAATTTCCTCACCATCAAAAGAAACTATATCTCCATCTACAAGCTTCTTTCCACGCTGAGTCTCAATATTTCCATTAACCTTTACAAGTCCATCAAGTATAACTATCTTAGCTTCAACTCCCGAATCAACCAATCCGGCAGCCTTTAAAGCCTGGCCAAGCTTAATATAATCTTCTCTCAAATTAATTGTAACCATAAACTTCCTCCACCTTAAATTAATTAGCTGTAAAGTTAACAGGCAAGATAAGATAAATATACTTTTCTTCCTTATCCTTTATATAACAAGGAGCTTTTGGATTTACGAAGAAAATATTAATTTCTTCATCATCAATTACCTTCAATGCATCAATAAGGAATTTAGGATTAATACCAATCATAATATCCTTACCTTCCTTGGTAATATCAATATTTTCATTCATTGAACCAAGAATTGAGCTAATCTTCAATTCCAAATCACCATCTGTAATATTGATTATAATAGGCTTTCTGTCGCTTTCCTTAACAAGGAGTGTAGCTCTGTCTATACAGTTAAGGAACTCCTTTTTATTAATATTAATCTTTGTTTCATAATCATGAGAAATCATCTGATTAACCTTAATAAACTCACCTTCAATAAGTCTTGACACAACAACAGTACTGTCAAACTCAAATACGATATGATTCTTTGTAAAGAATATTCTTACCTCATCCTCTGTTCCACCATTTAAAATTTTGCTGATTTCATTAAGTGTCTTACCAGGAACAATAGCCTTAATATCATCAAATGAATCCTTAAGCTCTACCTTACGGATTGAAATTCTATGCTTGTCCAATGATACAACCTTAAGCTCATTCTGTGTAACCTCAAACAATTCACCAGTCATAATAATACTGTTGCTGCTATCATTTTCAGCTATGGAGAAAATTGTCTGTCTTATGATTTCTTTTAATGTAAACTGTGAAAGATAAATGTATTTATTCTTTTCAACCATAGGAAGATAAGAGAAATCTTCTCCTGATTTACCTGCAATCTTAAATACTGCCTTTTCACAAGTAATAGTTGTAACATAATTTTCATCTGTTTCAATGTAAACGTCATTATCAGGAAGCTTTCTAATAATATCAGAGAAAATCTTAGCATCAATAGCTACAATACCTCTGTTTATAATTTCACCATCAATCTTTGTTTCAATACCTAACTCCATATCATTAGCAGTAAGCTTAATCTCTCCTGCTGTTGAATCAATAAGTATACATTCCAATATAGACATTGTAGTCTTGGATGGAACTGCTTTAGAAACAATGTTAACACCCTGCAATAAATTTGACTTTGAACAAATAAGTTTCATAATAACTCCTTTCAGTGTCTGGATGAAAATCCATATATAAATATATATTTTATATTCTATTATTAATATTATTATAGGCTGTGAAAATGTATATAACCTTCGAAAGCCTTTAAATATAAGGGATTGCTCATTTTAAAAATATGTTAAAATCCATTTA
>CAYWDL010000342.1:0-1598 GCA_964457015.1 uncultured Roseburia sp.
TTACCGCTACTTCCGCTGGCTATGCTAAAAAACCTCATATTGTACCTCTTTTATATTTCTTCTAATATCTTTAATAAGAATTTGTACGTCAATTCAGTTGAACTAATGGACAATCTTTCCTCTGTTGTATGAATGTCATACATTATCGGTCCAAATGAAACAATATCCAAATCAGGCTTCTTTTGTAACAAATAACCACATTCGAGACCTGCATGAATAACATCAACCTTCAATTTTCTGCCAAATTCTCTATTATAAATATCTGTTAACAATGTCTGTAAATGTGAATTTCTCTTATATTCCCACTCTGGATAGTCAGACATAACAACAGCTTCACCACCACAAACTTCAATTAATCTCATTATTTTTTTCTTAATATATTCTTTTCTCGATGCAACAACACTTCTAATAGTGTTTACTGTCACAAAACAGTCATCCCTTGTTTCGGTAATGCCAAGATTCAATGATGTTTCAACTAATCCATTCATTCCAAAGCACATATTTGTAGGACCATTTGGCACAATCATCATAAAATCAATAATTTGCCCAGCTTCGTACTGCTCCCAAACAGTCTCATCTTTTACCTCACCATTATTTTCAATCTTAATATATACATCTGTATCAGATGAAGAATATTCATTTCTTATAAGCATTTCAAATGCATTAACCTTTTCTTCAACATCGACAAAATGCTCACCAAAGAAAACCACATCCTTAGCTTCTTTCGCCAACACAATATTTGCAACAGCTTCTCTTGTTATGGCATTATCCTTATTTCCACCAGAAAAATCCTTAATATAAATTCTGTCTGTTTTATCCAATAAATCATTTATTACACGACCAAGAATTATATTAGCATTTCCTCGTTCCTTATCTATTTCACTGCCGGAATGTCCACCCTTTAAGCCGGATACGGTTATTGTATACGAAGTTCCCGTAACCTTTGTCCTATTAAGGGAAAACTGTCCATTTACACGGACACCGCCGGCGCAACCGGCCATAAGTGTATCCTCCATATCGCAATCAAGATTTAGAAGATATTTTCCTTCAAAATCCGACATATCGACATACTTAGCCCCATCCATACCAGTTTCTTCGTCAATCGTAAACAGTACCTCCAACGCTGGATGAGCAATATCATCAGAATCAAGAATCGCAAGTGCGTATGCCACTGCAATACCATTGTCAGCACCAAGTGTTGTTTTATTGGCAGTAACAAAGTCTCCTTCAACAATAAGCTCTAAACCATCCTTCATAAAATCGTGGTTAGAATCATTAGTTTTTTCCGTAACCATATCAAGATGTCCCTGTAATATTACAACAGGGCTATTTTCCCTACCTGCTGTGGCAGGCTTTTTTATAATAATGTTGTTCACTTCATCCTGTTTAACCCACAAGCCTCTAGCTTTTGCAAAATCAACGCAATAATCGCTAACAGCCTTTGTGTTTCCTGAACCTCTTGGTATTTTAGATATTTCTTCAAAGAAATAAAAAACTTTTTCAGGTTTTAATCCTTCTAATGCTCTCATAGTAATTTTTCTCCTCATTTTTTCATAATATGCTAAAAAAGGATGCAATAAATGTACATACCTTTATTA
>CAYWDL010000343.1:0-1591 GCA_964457015.1 uncultured Roseburia sp.
TAAGTAGATGGTGGAATTTAATCTTTCATACGGAATTTACTTTTGAAATTCACCTCATTGATACCAAATAACAATAGGTGCAAACGAAGAAAAATATCCCCATATCACCCAAAAACAGGTGATATGGGGATATTTTTAATAATCCGTACTCTTCAGTCCCATATAATCAAGTATCTGCTTAGACTTATTCAACTCATCCTCATCCTTTGCCATAACAGTGGTTCTGGCACTTACGCTACCTTCATGAAACAAGCCACGCACAATACGAATGACCCAGTATACAGGAGTCAATATTTTATACATTTTCTTGTACTGCAAGCTAACCTTCAAATACTCAAAATCAGGAAATAATTCCTTCATAAACCAACCAAGCTTACTTGTCGATTTACTTCCAACCTTCAGCGCACCGCCATTTCCAGTCTTGCCATATAAGCCACCATCCATAATATACTCTGTCAATTGTTCACTTTCCGAATCAAAAGAAACGCCATCAAACCACACCTTGGCAAGTCCACTAATACGCTTTTCAAATACATCCAAGCCCAAAGACGTCAATGTATCCTGAATATATTTTTGCTGTTGGCTGTCAAATTCATACTTCTTATTAAACAAATAGCAGTCCACAATATTACGCATGCCTGCGCCATCACGGGAAAAATGCTTAGCCATATGGGCCATCAAATACACATATGTATCCTCATCACTCATTGTATAATCGCCATTCTTCTCAAGTGCTGCCACTCCCCACTCATGCAATAATAACCTCTTAGAAAACAACTGATGATGAACCTCCAGCTCTGTAACCGGCTTCTTCACAAAAACATGATGACTTTCCCCTTCCACATCCAACTCAAAACCACATTCCGAAGCAACCTCACAGGCTCTATTAAAACCATCCGCTCTTACGATCAGGTCAACATCCGTCATAGTTCTAAGATAAGGCTTTGCGTACAAATTCTTCAGATGCCATCCCTTTACAGGTAAGTATGCTATATTCTCTGCACTAAGCTTCTCAAAGTAATTGCTTACTTCAAGGTGCATAATAGCTTCTTTTCGTACTGCTCTATTGTAAACAGAGTAGAAGTTTTTCTTCACCTGTTCCGGTAGCTTAAGGTCCTTTGTAGCCTCGTACAAAAAAACTTGCACCTCCTGAGCTGTCGCCAGATTGTAAAGCTCCTTCCACATATTAATATCCTGCAAATCAGGAAATAACTCTTTATTCAATTCTGTGTTATCATCTTTAAGAACTCTTCTGACGAGTTCGATAAGGCGTAAGTATGTTTTGTTCATAGTGGGTCTCCTAGACGTAATTTACTTGTAAATCAATTATACTTAGTATGCGAACTCTTGTCAAAAGAAATTATCTAAGCTAATAGTTCTCTTATATACAATTTCATATTATCCAAATTATTAATATTAATGTTACAATAAACTAATTAACCAGATTTCAAAACCCTCGTCCACCGATACACTTTCGCATACCAGCAGTTGAGGGATATTGTAATAGCGCTATATTAGGTCCTCTGCCAACTACAACAATGTAAAATCAAGTTATATTTTAATATAAAAAAGCGAGGTCAGAATCTATCCG
>CAYWDL010000344.1:0-1583 GCA_964457015.1 uncultured Roseburia sp.
GAGCACCTTCCTTTGGATGGCGCATTGCACAGATATCAGCATATGCTGATATAACACGAATGGTATCGGATACGCTTTCGCCCTTAGAAGCAGATGAGGAACCTGCATCGGAAAATCCAAGAACAGAGCCTCCTAAATTTAACATAGCAGCTTCAAAACTTAAGCGTGTACGTGTGCTTGGTTCATAAAAACAGGTAGCTAACTTTTTACCTTTGCAAATTTCTGCATATTTGGCAGGGTTATTTTCCATATCATTTGCCAGGTCAAAAAGCTTGTCTAATTCTTCAACAGTAAAATCAAGTGGGTTTAATAAATGGCGCATGAATTTCTCCTTTTCTAAAAATACTTCGCAAGAATGTACGAAGCCCATTCTTTGTTCATATTTTTTACATACAAAATCGAAGAGAATATAACTTCCCTTCGATTTATATGTTACTTATAAGATAATAAATCTTCCACAGGCTTGCGTCTTGGAGCAACAGGTGCTTCATCCGGATAACCAATAGGAATTAGAGCGATAACATCTCTGTCTTCCGGTACTTCTAAAATCTCGGCAACTTTTTTGAAATCAAAAATACCAAGGATAACAGAACCGATACCCTTATCATATGCGGATAAACAGAAAGTCTGAGATGCTACACCGGCATCATACATCTGCCAGCCTTCGTTACGAGGCGTTGAATAGGAACCATCACGTTCAAATCCGGAACGATTCTTAATAATGGTAATAACCATAAGAACAGGAGCGGAGTTGATAATAGCGGCATTTGGCTGCCATTCTGTGCAAGCTTCTGCAGCGATTTTGTCCTTAAGTTCACCTGTAACGGCGATGTAACGTGTAATCTGAGAATGCTTCCAGCTTGGAGCATAGGAGCTTTCGGCAACGATTTCTTCAAGAATGCTGTTGTCAATAGCATCAGCCTTAAATTTGCGGATACTTCTGCGTCCTAAAATACATTCTTTTGCTGTCATATATAACGCCTCCTTATTACATTTCTTACTGTCTTGTATCATACCATATGGACAATTTCCTTTCAATCAAATTTTGTGTGTTAATGAGAGATTTTCACGTTGCTTTATTTGGATAAAACGGTATAATAAAAGGTAATTCAGCACTATGTGATATATCGCAGAATAAAAGGGGAATGCATTATATAATGCAGAAAGGAAGGCATAAAGATGGAGTTTGTAGAACGTAAGAGATGGTTGTTTTTGGGATTGCCATTCACATTTACAAAATATACGGTGAAGGAAGATTTGATTACAATTGATACCGGTTTATTAAAGACAGCGCAGAATGACTGCTATATGTATAAGGTTCAGGATGTGGAACTGACAATCACTTTGCTTGAGCGTATTTTTAAGCTTGGTACTGTAAAATGTTATACAGGGGACACTACGGATCAGGTATTAGTAATTGAACATATTAAGAATGCAAAAGCAGTTAAGGATTTTATTTTAGAGTATTCTGAAAAGGCAAGAATAAAGAGAAGAACACTCAATACACTGGATATTGGTACGGGTGAGATGGGTGAATTGGATCTGGCAGATTAATATTCTTAGAATAGTATATTGAGCGATAC
>CAYWDL010000345.1:0-1576 GCA_964457015.1 uncultured Roseburia sp.
AACAGGGCAACATTGTATGGGCTTATGAGACATATGGAAGAGTTTTTACAGCTAAAGATGGATTTTGTCAGAAAGCATATGTAATGAAGTCATAATATTATGGTAAATATTGTAAATTATTCACAATTTGGGTACAATTAGGGAGAATGAAGTAATAAATATATAGTTTATTTAATATTTTTGGGAGGAAAAAATGAAGCTTACAACATTATGTTATATAGAAAAGGATGATAAATATCTGATGCTGCATAGGGTAAAAAAGGCAAATGATGTGAATCAAGACAAATGGATAGGGGTAGGTGGAAAGTTTGAAAAGAATGAGACTCCAGAGGAATGCTTACTTCGTGAAGTTAAGGAAGAGACAGGATTAATGCTTAGGAAATTTGATTATCGGGGACTTATCACATTTATATGCAATGGTTGGGAAACAGAATATATGCATCTGTTTACTGCAAGTGAATATGAGGGCGAGATAACGGAGTGCGATGAGGGAGAGCTTGTATGGGTAAATAAGTCGGAGCTTATGAACCTTGAATTGTGGGAAGGTGATAAGATTTTTCTTAAGAAGCTTGAGGAGAGTAGAAGCTTTTTTACATTGAAGCTAAGATATGAAGGTGATGAGTTGGTGGAAAGTAAGCTGTGGGAATACTAGTACATCGGTGAATATGCCTGGTATGTTACTGGTTTTATATTGGAAATGGCAAAAATTATACTACAGGTTTAATAGACATCTAAAGAAAAAAGTGGTATAGTACGATATGTATTAGAGAAAAGCGGGCTTGAAGTCCGGGAAAGGAAAAATTATGAGAACAGTATTTTTTATATATTATCTTAATAGTGAAAAGAATCCTAAAGCACTGCTCAAAGATCAGGGCTTAGCTTTCATATGCTCATATAAGATGAATAAAAGCGAAAATACTGTGGTTGATATAGAGATGATCTGATTACGGATTAGTTTATTTGAAACTTATGATTTAGAGTACCGCTTATCTTGTATGGGAATACTACAGGTGAGGCGGTATTTTTTTGCTCCATTAGCTCAGATGGTAGAGCAACTGACTTTTAATCAGTAGGTCGTGGGTTCAAATCCCTCATGGGGCATTTCCTCTGGTAGTATTAAGAAAAAATAAGAAAGGAAAAAAAGTTATGTTTGAAATTAAAGGAAAAGTAAACACAGCCGTCTGCTACGCCAAGGTCGTAGAGGATGAGGCTATTGACCAAATAAAAAGAATGTGCGATTACGAGTTTACAGTTGGCAGCCAAATAAGAATTATGCCTGATGTGCATGCCGGAAAGGGGTGTACAATAGGAACAACAATGACTGTAATAGATAAGGCAGTTCCAAATATTGTCGGTGTGGATATCGGATGTGGTATGTACACGGTAGATTTAGGAAAGGTTGATATAGATTTTGAAAGGATTGATGAGGCTGCACATTACATACCATCTGGTATGAATATTTGGGATGGAAGACAAGAGAAATTTGATTTGCAGGAGCTTCGTTGTTATAGAAGTCTTAAGAATACCAAGTGGTTGGAGCGAAGCCTTGGAACATTAGGCGGCGGCAATCATTTTA
>CAYWDL010000346.1:0-1555 GCA_964457015.1 uncultured Roseburia sp.
GAGGCCCTTACTTACTACATCAATAGTAAATTTAAGTAGGAATGGGCGATTAGGCATATTTATGAGAATATTAGGATTAGATTATGGTTCAAAAACTGTGGGTGTAGCAGTTTCAGATCCTTTACTTGTGATGGCCACAGGTTTAGAGATAATTAGACGTGATTCAGAAAACAAACTGAGAAAAACATTGGCTAGGATTGAGAGTCTTATTAGCGAATATGAGGTTGATAAGATTGTTTTAGGTTTGCCAAAAAATATGAACAATACCTTGGGGGACAGGGCTGAGAAGACTTTAGAATTCAAAGCTATGCTAGAGAGAAGAACAGGTCTGCCTGTTATAATGTGGGATGAGAGACTTACCACCGTTATGGCGCACAAAACGATGATAGAGTCCGGGGTACGTAGAGAAGACAGGAGCAAATATGTAGACAGTATTGCTGCTGTGTTTATATTGCAAGGATATTTGGACAGTTTGTCTAATAATAGAAAGGAAGAATAATTATGACTGAAAAAATTACTTTTACAGTAGAGGAAACCGGTGAAGAAGTTGAGTTATATGTGGTGGAAGAAACAAGGGTAAGTGGTGTGAATTATTTACTTGTCACAGATAGCGATGGCGATGAGGAAGAAGGGGAAGCATACATATTGAAGGATGTATCTGATGAAACAGATACTGACGCAATTTACGAGATGGTTGAAGATGAAAATGAGCTTGATGCAGTGTCTAAGATATTTGAAGAGCTGCTTGATGATATTACACTTGAATAGTGGATTTTAGGAGGTTAAAAATTGAAAAAAGAAGTTGTGAATACAGAAAAAGTTAAAATTATACCTTTGGGCGGTCTTGAACAGATTGGTATGAATATTACATTGTTTGAATACGGCGATAGTATTATTGTTGTGGATTGTGGTTTGTCTTTCCCTGACGATGAAATGTTGGGTATTGACCTTGTAATTCCGGATATTTCGTATTTGAGAGAGAATGTGGATAAGGTAAAGGGATTTGTTATTACTCATGGTCATGAAGACCATATTGGCGCCCTGCCTTATGTTTTGAAGGAGATTAATGCTCCATTATATGGTACAAAGCTCACACTTGGTATCATTGAAAATAAGTTAAAGGAGCATGGTCTTGAGAAGATAGTTAAGAAAAAGATAGTTAAGCATGGTCAGACTATTTCGCTTGGTGATTTTAAGGTGGAATTCTTGAAGGTTAACCATAGTATTGCAGATGCTGCAGGTCTTGCCATATTCTCGCCGGCTGGTATTATTGTGCATACAGGTGACTTTAAGATTGATTACACACCGGTATTTGGTGACCCTACAGATCTTACAAGATTTGGTGAGCTTGGTAAGAAGGGCGTCCTTGCGCTTATGACAGACAGTACAAATGTTATGAGACCTGGCTTTACGAATTCAGAGAGAACAGTTGGAAGAACTATCGACCATGTTTTTGCAGAACACGCCAATTCGAGAATTATTATTGCTACATTTGCGTCAAATGTTGACCGTGTTCAGCAGATTATTAATTCAGCTGTAAAATATGGCAGAAAAG
>CAYWDL010000347.1:0-1550 GCA_964457015.1 uncultured Roseburia sp.
CTCCTGTAAATGAATTTAAAATAATTCGTAAGATTGTTAAAAAATAATCGTACTGTATCTTATTTTACCTAAATAATCCAAAAATATCAAGACTATTTTTAAAATTATGTCATACAAATTGTATTTTTATTGTTTTTATGCTAAAATACTGCTTAAAGATATTTAGGAAGGAAAAATGTTATGATATCAGACTCACACGTACATTCCCATCATTCAGGTGACAGTAAAGCAGATATGCACAAGGTTATCATACAGGCTTCAAACAAATGTATGCCTTATATCACTTTCACTGACCACAACGATTTTTTCATAGATAATGGTAAGTTCGAATTAGATTTTAAAGCTTATCATAAAGAATTTACAGAACTAGCACAGCTATATCGTAATTCACATATAGTTTTGCTTTTCGGTCTTGAACAAGGGCTCGACATAAGATTTGCAGATGAAACAAACAGGGCTACTGCTTCCTATGATTTTGATTTTATTATCGGTTCCTCACATGTAGCAGGTGGCATTGACCCATATTATCCCCAGTATTGGCAAAATCGCAGTATACATGAAGGAATGGTTGCCTACTTTGAGTCTATTTTGGAAAATCTTTCGATATTTGATAATTTTGATATATACGGGCACATTGATTATGCCGCAAGATACACTCCTTGCGGACCAATAACATATGAGTACAAAGAATACCAGGATATTTTGGATGAAGTATTAAAAACCATAATATCTAAAGGCAAGGGCATTGAAATCAACACCTCAAACTTAAGAAAAGGCTTGCCATACACCAATCCTTCCGCCGAGGTTATAAAAAGATACAAAGAGTTAGGTGGTGAGCTTATTACCGTAGGCTCCGATTCCCATCAGGATAATGAAAACGGTGTAGGTTACGGATTTGACGTGGCAGAACAAATACTACGCAATGCAGGCTTTAAGCATTATAATGTTTTCAAAAACAGAAAGCCTATATATTTAGACCTATAATTATAAAGGAGAATGAATACTTACCATATATCCATTCTCCTTATTTTTATAATGTTATAGTTATGCATAGTCTTCCTTGCTCATAACATGCAGCTATATTGCCACCCATTCTCTCAACAAGAAGCTTTGCAATGGAAAGCCCTAAGCCGGTGGATTTCCTTGCAGAATCCACGGTATAAAACCTATCAAACAGCTTACCAACCTCAACATTCGACAATCTCTTTGCTGTATTTGAAAATTCGATTTTATCATCAGATAACACCTTCACACTAAAGTCACCATCACTATATTTGATTGCGTTACTGATTATATTACTAAATACTCTCCCTAATGCATTTGCGTCTATCTTTTTTGTAATAGGCTTCTCAGGAATGTCTATGTCTGGAACTATGCCTGCCAGCTGCATTTCTCCGTAAAAAGATACCAGTGTTTCCTCTAAAACTCTACAAACATTCACATTCTCATATTCCAGCTCAGGCACAGATGCTATTATAGAATAGGCAAACAACTCCTCTGTCAGTTGCTTTAATGCTCCCGCTCTTTCTCGAATAAGGCTGATATATCTT
>CAYWDL010000348.1:0-1542 GCA_964457015.1 uncultured Roseburia sp.
CCTATTCCTCTATATTTTCGCAATATGCCATATTGTCACAAAAGAAAAACCCTGCGGGCTTCGCAGGGTTAAACGTTGCAATTAATTATTAAGAGATGGAACGTCAAATGAACCGCTGAGAATTTCCTGGAAATCACCGGAAATATCTACGCTCGCTGGTGTAATAATAAATATGTAGTGAGAAATCTTCTGAAGATTACCACTGATTGCGTAACAGGAACCAGATGTAAAATCAATAATTCTCTGTGCTACATCAACATCTAAACCTTCCATATTAAGCACAACTGTTCTATTTGCTAATAATGTTTCTGTGATTTCTCTTGCATCTTCTACTGAACTTGGCTTAATAACACAAACTTCCATTCCTGAACCTATCACTTTCTTTTGCTGTCTAACCGGAGTTAATCGACTTACCTGCTGTTTCTTTGGCTCATTCGCAATTTCAGCTTTGGTATTAGATACTGCTCTTTCCTCTACCGCGTCTTCTTCATCATAATATCCATCATCATCATCGTACATGCTATCATCATCATTACCTTCAGATATCTTCATTGCACTGATAAATGAATCCATAAGTCCCATACTAAAACACTCCTTACTTCCTTATATTGATACAGAATAATCGCGCTCACCAAATATTTTTGTACCAACACGTACTAAATTGGCACCTTCCTCTATAGCTGTCTCATAGTCACCAGACATACCCATAGACAGAAAATCCATAGATACATTATCAATGTTTTTTTGCATTATGTCAACAGATAATTGCTTTAAAGCACGAAAATGTTCTCTGTTTTCCTCCCCATTTTCAACATATGGTGCAATGGTCATAAGTCCTTTAACAGCAATACCCGGAAGCATATGAATGGAGCGAATAAAGTCTTCGCAATCTTTTGGCATAATACCAAATTTACTTTCTTCCTTAGCTACATTCACTTCAATTAAAATCGGTATTACACGTCCGGCTTTTACCGCTTCCTTGCTAATCACCTCTGCCAGCTTCTCTGTATCAACAGAATGTATCATATGGACTTTATCAGCAATATATTTTACTTTATTTGTCTGAAGATGTCCAATCATATGCCAACGGATATCATTTGGAAGTTCATCATATTTGGCTATGATTTCCTGTACTTTATTTTCTCCAAAATCTCTTGCTCCGGCATCATAGGCTTCCTGTAAAAGGGCAACCGGCTTTGTCTTGCTAACCGCAATCAACGTCACTTCGTCCAGGGCTCTGTTACTTTTTATAATTGATTTATTTACATTAGAAAGAATCTCTTTATAATTATCAGCAACCATACAACTGCCTCTTTCTGTTATTTTATTATTGACTCATTCAGTCTTTAATCGTAAATGAACTCATCCTCATTTACACTTTCTGCATCTAATACAATATGATCATATGCAATCAGTCCATAATTGGTATTGGACTGTATAATAGAATATTCTTCATTTTGATTCAGTATCTGTATCTGTTTAAAATCAGCATAGCCTTTATTAATATTATATACTCCAACTAATGTGCCCGATTTGGATACT
>CAYWDL010000349.1:0-1518 GCA_964457015.1 uncultured Roseburia sp.
CATACCGCCGATAGTAACAGTCCTGCCACCAATTTCAACCTCTACTGCGATTTCCTTTGAAATAGTATCAGTTGTCATAATGGCTTCCGCTGCCATCTTAGCATCCTCTCTGTCTGAACCAAGCTTTGGTGCAAGCATCTTTATACCCTCGTTAATCTTATCCATTGGAAGCTGTCTTCCAATAACACCTGTTGAGGCTACAAGCACTGCTTCCTTTGGAATATTCAAAGCATCAGCTGCTGTCTGCGACATATCATTACAATAACCCATACCTTCAGCTCCTGTACAGGCATTTGCAACACCACTGTTTACCACAACAGCCTGAACAAATGGACTATTTTCAACCACATTCATATCGTATACAACCGGTGCAGCCTTAACAACATTAGTTGTAAATGTTCCTGCAACCTTACATGGCACCTCGCTGTAAACCATTGCCATATCCTTCTTTGTTGTATTACTTGCTTTAATACCTACATGCATACCTGCTGCACTAAAACCCTTTGGCGCCGTAACGCCACCATCTATATACTTCATAATTCTCATTCCTTTCAATTAATTTGGAAATTCGCTCTGCGAATTTTCATGTGCCTGCATAGACGGCACATTTTTACGCTGGGAATAAAGGAATATGGCACAATCCCTCGTTCTCTTTAAATCCAAACATAATGTTCATATTCTGTACCGCCTGACCGGCTGCACCCTTCACAAGATTGTCCATGGCGCCCATCATAATAACTCTGTTTGTTCTTGGGTCAATCTTAAAGTTAACATCCACATAATTGCTTCCTTCAACCCATCTTGTTTCTGGAGCAACGTCCTTTTTCAATACTCTGACAAACTGTTCATTTGCATAATATTTATCATATATGGCCTTTACTTCTTCATATGAAACTTCTCTTGTAAGCTTTGCATATGATGTTGCAAGAATACCTCTGTTCATAGGAACAAGGTGTGGTGTAAAGTTAATTACACATTCCTTACCTGCTGCATAAGACAGCTGCTCCTCTATCTCAGGTGTATGTCTGTGGCTTGCCACACCATATGCCTTAATATTCTCGTTTACCTCGCAGTAAAGATTTGCAACCTTAGCACCTCTTCCGGCTCCGGATGTACCAGACTTTGCATCAACAATCAATGTATCCATATCTATAAGACCTTCCTTGGCCAAAGGATAAATTGAAAGTATTGTACATGTTGGATAACATCCAGGATTTGCAATAAGTCTTGCATTCCTTACCTTATCTCTATTAATCTCTGGAAGTCCGTAAACAGCTTCTTCTATATAAGAAGGACTTGCATGCTTAATGCCATACCACTGCTCGTATACATTCACATCCTTGATTCTGAAGTCGGCGCTAAGGTCAATAATCTTCACCTTGTTTAATACCTCTTCATTAACCAATGTAGAACATAAGCCCTGTGGTGTTGCTGTAAAAATAACATCAACAGCATTAGACAGCTCTTCCATATTATCATCCATACATTTAGCATCTACTATCTCAAACATATTTTGAA
>CAYWDL010000350.1:0-1510 GCA_964457015.1 uncultured Roseburia sp.
TAAAATACTAGGACTGGCGTTTATAGAAGACGACGAAAGAGTCGTGCTAAATGATTTGATTTGTCATAAAGACAATGAAAAGCTAAGTATGAAGCTGGTGATGGATAAGCTTAAGACGGAAAAAATATTCTATAAATTAAATGATATTATGTTTAAAGAAGTACATGGTAAATTGGAACAATTTAAAAATTATTCTATATGTATAAACGATGAAGTATAATTTATTAAAGATATTTTTTCTAAGAATGGAGAATATATGTCATTTTTTAAAGAATTAAAAGAAGAGATAAATGTAATAAAGGAACGAGACCCGGCTATAAAGAGTGATATTGAGGTTTTCTTGTATCCGAGCTTTAAGGCTATAAGAAAATATCGTAAGGCACATAAGCTTTATAAAAAGGGACATTATTTTCTGGCAAGATGGATTTCACAGAGAACTGCAAGAAAGACTGGTATTGAGATACATCCGGGAGCACAGATTGGTAAAGGATTTTTTATCGACCACGGTCATGGTGTTGTCATCGGTGAGACAACCATAATCGGTGATAATGTAACACTTTATCAGGGAGTTACATTAGGTGGTAATGGTAAAGAAAAGGGCAAGAGACATCCTACAATCGAGGATAATGTTATGATATCGGCAGGAGCCAAGGTTCTTGGTTCATTTACCATTGGCGAGAATTCAAAGATTGGTGCGGGAAGCGTTGTAATAGAAGAGGTTCCAAAGAATTCCACGGTTGTTGGTGTTCCTGGGCGAGTGGTTAAGCAGGATAATGTTAAGATTCCAAGAACAGAGTTAGACCAGATACATTTGCCTGACCCTATAAAGAATGATATTGAATTTTTGAAGCAGCAGAATGAAGATTTGAGAGAAATGGTAAATAAACTCATAGAGGATGTAAACAGAAAGGATAGTTAAAATGAACAAGATAAGCTTTTTTAATACACTTACAAGAAATGTTGAAGAATTTAAGCCTAATGTGGAAGGCAAGGTAAATATGTATACCTGTGGACCTACAGTATATCACTTTGCACATATAGGTAATCTTAGAAGCTACATTATGGAAGATGTGCTTGAGAAGACATTGAGATACGCAGGCTATGATGTAAAAAGAGTTATGAATATTACTGATGTTGGACATCTTTCAAGTGATGCTGATACAGGCGAGGATAAGATGTTAAAGGGCGCAAAGCGAGAGAATAAAACGGTTATGGAGATTGCCAAGTTTTATACTGATGCGTTTTTTTCTGATTGCGGAAAGCTTAATATAAAGACTCCGGATGTTGTGGAGCCGGCAACAAATTGTATTGATGGATTTATCAATATGGTTTCATCACTTATTGACAAGGGCTATGCATATGTTGCAGGCGGAAATGTATATTTTGATACATCTAAGCTTGAAGATTATTATGTATTCTCAAGTCAGAATGAAAAGGAACTTATGGTGGGCGTTCGTGATGATGTTGACGAGGACACAAACAAAAAGAATAAGGCAGACTTTGTGCTTTG
>CAYWDL010000351.1:0-1506 GCA_964457015.1 uncultured Roseburia sp.
TTTGATATAGTTGCATTTAAATATGTATATGATAATAAAGATATATATTTAAAAAGAGTCATCGGTATGCCCGGAGAAACTATAGAGATAATAGATAACCGGATTTATATAGATGGTGAAGAATTGGTAGAATTTTACGGTGCATTTAGTGACCTGAATAATAGTCCTGATATGGTTGTGTATTATGGAGATTATCCTGAGACAAGGCTTGGTGCGGATGAGTACTTTGTTATTGGTGATAACCGCTATGTTAGTGACGATAGTAGAAATTTTGGTCCTGTAACGAAAGACTTAATTGTAGGCAAGGCTACATTTAGAATATGGAATATTAACGGCATTGGTTCGCTTGAATATCAGTAAACGAGGTGTGACATGACGAAAAAAACAATTTTTTGGGAATATATGAAAACAGCTGTGATAACAATCATTATAGGCGTTGCAATATCCTTTGTTTTAACATATGTTGGTCAAAGGACAGTGGTAAGCGGTGATTCAATGTATCCTGCGTTGAAGGATGGAGAAAGCGTATTAGTCAATAAGCTTGCATATATATTTGATGATATTGAAAGATTTGATGTTGTAATATTTCCTCATTACAATGAAGCTACAGGTGAGACTTCATATTATATAAAAAGGATTATAGGACTTCCGGGTGAGAATATTCGTGTATACAACGGACTTATATATATCAATGGTGAGTTGCTAACTGAGTATTATGGATGCTATGATGATGATTTGCCTTATTACAATGGAATTGCCGAAAGCGATTTTTACATAGGTGAAGATGAATATTTTGTTATGGGCGATAATCGTAATAACAGTGACGACAGCAGAACATTTGGATGTGTAAAAGCAGAGGATGTTACAGGAGAGGCATTATTGACAATATATCCATTTGAAGAAATCGGATTGGTTAAATAGGTGAAGATATGAATGCGAAAGAGATTGATGAAATATTGAAAAATATACCGATAAATCAGTTAAAGGATGAAATAGACAGATTTAAAGGTGATGATAGAAGCTCGGTTAAAAAGCTTATTGAGAAATATGAGAAAAATATCGTAAAATATGAAAAAGAGCTTGATAGAATTGAAGTTATGAAGCAATTTGAAAAGGAATACGGTCATTTAGGATATGTTTGCGGAATAGACGAGGTAGGCAGAGGTCCTTTGGCAGGTCCTGTTGTTGCATGTGCTGTAATTTTACCAAAAGATGTCGATATATTATATGTAAATGATTCCAAAAAGCTTTCTGAGAAAAAGAGAGAAGAGCTTTATGATGAGATTATGGAAAAGGCAATAGCTGTTGGTATTGGGATTGAAGACCATAATGTGATTGATGAGCTTAATATTTTACAGGCTACATACAGTGCCATGAGAAAGGCTGTTTCTAACTTAAGTGTTAAGCCGGATGTGCTTTTGAATGATGCTGTTACAATACCGGGAGTGGATATAAAGCAGGTGCCTATTATCAAAGGTGATGCAAAAAGTGTATCAATTGCAGCGG